>DNBZ01000327.1:0-7994 GCA_003484585.1 Bacteroidota bacterium
ATCTGCTATCCTCTGATATCTCGCCACCCATACTAGTGGCACAGCCCCAGCATATGGCATACTCATACACTATTTCTTTACTGTTGAGCATCTTGTTCTGTTTAAAAACCTTTTCGATGCCATACTTATTGAACGTGGAGAGTGACTCAGTACAGAAGGTACACTTATCAAAAGGGCTATCCGTTTCGTAGCTATGAAAAAAGGTAGGAATACCTTCACTTAAATATTTCTTGATGTTATCCATTATACGTCGGTAAAAGTATTACTTTTGCAAAAATTTTCAGCAATGGGCGTTACAAGATTAGAAAGAAAAGGTAGAAAAAATAAGACAGTAGCAAAGGTTAGAGTAGCTACTATTAAGAGGTTAAAAAGCAAAATTACTGTAGAGTCTCCCAACAAGGGAGAGTCTGGAATAATTATAGGTGATGTAATGGACGTGCTATCAGAAATGAAAGCAAAGCCAGCACCTAAAGCTAAGAAAAAAGCGGAGAAGGAGGTTGAACCTGCCGTAGAAGAATAACTTACTTAATTCAATAATTTATACAAAAGCCCGATGATTTTTTGTCATCGGGCTTTTCTGTGTTAGGCAAATATTAAAATATTCTAATTGGCCAAAATTGATCGTATACATACAAGTCTATCTAAATTAAATCAAGATAGTCACACCATAGAACTTAATACTACGGGTTGTAAATGGATTATTTTTAGCGACCACCACAGAGGAATCGGAGATGCAGCAGATGACTTTGCTCCGTGTAAGGATAATTACTTGGCTGCTCTGGCCTATTACTTAGAAAATGATTATGGCTTAATATTACTGGGTGATGCCGAAGAATTTTGGGAAAATACACTAAAAAAGGTGCTCACCAAATACCAGGATGTACTGGAAGTAGAACGTAAATTCCATGACCTAGGCAAACTGATCAAAATATGGGGAAATCACGACGATGCTTGGAACCAGCTTAATAAGGTCCGCAAATATCTATTTCCATTTTTTAAGAACATAGCTACGTATGAATCTATAAAGTTTAATGTAAAGCAAGACGATAAGAGTATTGGGAATATGCTCTTAGTTCATGGTCATCAAGGAAGTGGAGCTAGCGATAGATTTGCTGGTGTCAGCAGATGGTTTGTTCGAGTAATATGGAGAAAACTGCAGCTATGGTTTAAAATACCTCTTTCTACACCTGCTAAAAGTAAGCGACTAAAGAATAAGCACGATATAGCTATGCACACTTGGGCAAAAGCTCAAGATAAGCAAATAGTTGTTTGTGGCCATACCCATCAGCCGGTGTTTATGAGTAAGAACCACATAGACGCACTTTTAAGCCAACTAGAAGGATTAGATAGCAACGATGTAAGCAATACGGAATTAATAGCTGATATCCAGCTTAAAATAAAGCATCTTAACAAGAAGACATCGGCAATAGGAACATTGGTTTCGGATAGTAAGCCTTGCTATTTTAATACTGGTTGTTGTTCGTTTGCAGATGGAGATATCACAGGTTTAGAACTCGCAGATGGTTCTATAAGTCTAGTAAAATGGAGTGATGAAAAAAAGACTGTAATTGACAATGGTAATCTAAAAGGCATTTATGCCTCCCTTTAACGTAGCAGAGTTACTGCTCCCTTAGCTACTTTATTTGCTTTTAGGCCATTTTCTACTCCAGTCCAATTAGCTACCCAAAAATATACTCCATTGGGGCATTTTACGTCATTGTACGTTCCATCCCAGCTTACACCTAAGTCTGAACTTACAAATAGCTCTTCTCCCCACCTATTGTAAACCTTTATTTGATAGCTACCTAGTTTTGGGCAGTCTACATAAGGGTTCAGTGTTTCGTTCAAATTATCCTGATTAGGAGTGAAACCTGTAGGAAAAATGAGATCACAATAGCAGTCTATTAAACTTACTTCAAGAGAAACACTGTCGCTACCACATACATTTTTAGTTTTAACACGTAATTCTCCATCGTAGTTTTTTAACACAAAATTATTACCCTTAGAAGTATTATTCCAAATTACATCCCCGTGTAAATTCACTGCAGTTAAAACAATTTCTTCATTTTCACATAGCAATACATCGTCCAAGTTTTGCAAAAATGGTGGAGTAACTTCATCTATATTTATGGTATCAGACCTTGTGCAGAGATCATTAGCCTTTATCTCTACCCATACATTAGAAGAAGATGTTGTAACATCAATGCTAGGAGAGACGGAACCATCACTCCAACTATAGGTATAATTGGGCTCTATAGATGCTTCCAGTGTTATGGTATCACCCGTACACAACACGGTATCTGGTCCAAGTGTGAAAGGTGGAATGACTATTTCTTTTACTTCAAAATCAGCATATATTATTCCACATTCGTTTGTTCCTTGTAATCTATCAAGAGTACTCGTATAAAAGTACTTAGAATCTGAAGAACTTAAATCCGGCCAGGTAAGGGTTACATCTGTAGGAGTATACGTTACATTTAGTTCTGTAGAATCACCTTCACAAAACAAGCTATCACCTCTTATTATAACTTGAGGTGAATTATTAGTGCGGATGGTAAAAGAATCGTCAGCATAACATACTCCTTGCCAAGCTCTTAGTTTATAAAAATTAGCTGCTTGCCAATATGTATAAGCCTGTACACTACCGTTTCCCCATCGTACGGAGTCGTAATCATTCCTTAGATCAAAAGTATATCTTGTTCCATTGCACAGTAGTGTGTCCTCGGCTTCGTCCATAGTAAAAGGCTCGTCAATGGCTATCTCTACAGTATCCAAAAACACATTATTACATCTATCTCTATACTCTACATAATAGGTGAACGGTATGGTAGAGGAGCACTCAGGATTCTTTATCGTATTATCATTGAGATACAGATTTGGTGTCCACGTATACGTATCGTCATAACTCTGCTTTGCATTCAGCAGAGTAGTTTCGCCTCTACAGATTGAGAAAGTGTCTGGGATTAAAATATCATCTCTTAGGCAAGCTGTTTGCGTATTATTAGCACCTCCTGTAGCTGAGGTAAAACCCCAAAACACAGAACTTTCTCCACCAAAAATAGAATTTGGGATGTCAATATTAGCCGTTTGCCTAAGCGAACAGTCAAACCATACTTTAATCTGCTTTGCACCTGCACTCCATGTAATTCTAACAAGATGATTCTGACCATCTTCTATATTCCCACCACCAGGGAGAGCAGATATAGGTGCACTAATACTATTCGCACTGTTATGATCCACACTTCCATTTTTCATAATAGCTATATGATCATTAGTGATATCGCCAACGCTTGCATTATGATAATCGTCGAATTCTATACCAAAACTAGGAGAGAACCCTTCGAATCCCATACCACCTCCTTGCAGGCCAATAGCCGTATTTCCCACAGTTTGAAGCACGAAAACAATACCGTCGGCCCCACCGTCTTTACTACCGAAATTAAGTTCAAATTCCAAATCAAAATCACTAGACAAGTCTAGCTTATCTGCATACCAAACCGAGCCTAGCTGCCAGTCCGTAGCAGATGTTAGTTGGTAGCATGATCCTCCAATTGCTTTTGCGTTTCCATTTGCAAAGTAGGATTGAGCTAAACTACTTATACTTGCAAACAACAAGATAGATATTTGAATAACTAATTTCAATATTTCCATTCAAAGATACTTATAGTTAAAAGAACTACAACCTCAAATGATATTTATAGACCAAACAGGATATAAGATTACATTGGATAGACATCCTCAGAGAATAGTATCGCTAGTTCCATCACAAACCGAGCTACTTTACTGCCTAGTAATCAAGCCCATAGCTCAAACTATCTTCTGCGTACATCCTAACCGCTATTTTAAAGAGAGCGATAAAATTGGCGGAACAAAAAAGCTAAGCTTAACTAAAATTAAACGTTTAAAACCCGACTTGATCATTGGTAATAAAGAGGAAAACCAAAAAGAACAAATAGAGCAGCTAAGAAAAGAATTTCCAGTATGGCTAAGTGACATCTACACTTTAGAAGACAGTTATGATATGATTAATCAAGTGGGAACTATCTTGGATAAAGAACTTTTAGCTAAGCAATTAGTGAATGATATTAAAACGAATTTCGATAAGATCCCTCAGGCGAATAATTCACCTAGAGCACTTTATATGATATGGCGAAAGCCCTACATGGTAGCAGGCAGAAACACTTTTATACAAGAAATACTACAAAAGCAAGGCTTTACAAACTGCTTAGATAACAATGAATCCAGGTATCCAGAACTTTCTATAGATCAGATAAAAGAGTATAATCCAGATAAGATTCTGCTTTCTTCTGAGCCATATCCTTTTAAAGATAAGCACATGGCCGAGCTTCAAAGTATATTACCCCATACAAGTATAGAATTAGTAGATGGTGAGCTATATAGCTGGTACGGCCCTAGATTACTTAAGACGGCAGCCTACTTAGCTACGAAATCATCTCCTTAATATTAGATTTAATTTTATTTGCTAGGCTATCAGCTACTCGCATAGTACTGCCTTCTGCATATATTCTAATGATAGGCTCTGTATTAGACTTTCTGAGATGTACCCATTCTTCATCAAATTCTATCTTCACTCCATCTATAGTATTGATAGGTTGCTTCTTATACTTCTCTTGTAGCTGAGTTAGTATGCTATCTACATCAATCTCCGGAGTAAGTTCTATCTTATTTTTACTAATAATAAATGTCGGGTAACTCGCTTTTAGATGGCTCATAGGTTTTCCACATTTAGCAAGGTGACTAAGAAATAATGCTATACCAACTAAAGCGTCTCTGCCGTAGTGAAGCTCTGGTAGAATAATTCCCCCATTACCTTCTCCTCCTATTATAGCATCTGTTTCTTTCATCATTTTTACCACGTTCACCTCTCCTACTGCACTGGCAGCATAGCTGGCACCATGTTTTTCTGTGATTACTTTCAGGGCTCTAGTACTACTTAGATTAGAAACTGTATTTCCTTTCTTTTGGCTCAATACGTAATCTGCAACAGCCACTAGAGTATACTCTTCTCCAAACATGTCTCCGTTTTCTGATACAAATGCAAGTCTATCTACATCTGGATCTACAGTGATACCTAAATCTGCATTATTTTTTAACACAGTATCAGATAGGTCTTTTAGATGCTCAGGTAGTGGCTCAGGATTATGCGGAAATTTACCCGTTGGCTCACAGTAAAGCTCTATAACATTTTGTACGCCCAACTTTCTAAGTAGTGCCGGTACAGCTATACCTCCAGTAGAATTAACCGCATCTACAGCTATAGTAAAGTTGCGTTTACTTATAGCTTCTACATCCACCATACTCAACTTTATTATTTCGTCGATATGCCAATCTATAGTGCCTTCCATTAGCTCATATGAGCCAATACTATCTATCTCGTTGTATTCAAAATCGCTAGATTTTACTTTATCTATTATATCTGCACCTTGTTCCGCTGATATAAATTCTCCTTCAGCATTTAGCAACTTGAGTGCATTCCATTGTTTAGGATTATGGCTTGCAGTAAGTATAATACCACCTGCAGCTTTTTCTTTTACTACCACCATTTCTACTGTAGGTGTGGTAGATAAATCTAGATCTATCACGTCTATCCCTTTACTCATGAGTGTACCACAAACCAATTGATTCACCATTTGGCCAGATAGTCGAGCATCTCTACCTACAACTACCTTCTTGTTATCTCCAGTAATGATAACATCTGCAAAAGCTGTGGTATATTTTACAATATCTAAAGGAGTAAGTGATTCATCTTCCTTCCCACCTATTGTTCCTCTAATGCCCGAAATCGATTTTATTAATGTCATCTATTATATGTCACTGCAAAAAACGGTTCTTTTAAGTTTAATATTTCCTAAAATATCAAAAACATATTATCATTTTAAGTGTGTAATACATACAAAGCTATACACTATCCCATTTGATATACTTTTGAACCCAATGAAATATTTATATTATCCTTTGATTTTTTTAGTTCTCATCTCTTGTAATGAGGACCAAGTAAGTACAGTATCTGTAGGATTTTATAATGTAGAAAATCTCTTTGATACTAAAGATGATCCTAAAACAAATGATAATCAGTTCACGCCAAGTGGTGATAAAAAATGGGATAAAGTAAAGTACGCAGAGAAACTCCAAAACTTAGCCAAAGTGATCAGTCAACTAGCTGACAATAAATATCCTACATTCTTAGGCGTTTGCGAGGTAGAAAACAAAAAAGTACTGCAGGACCTAGCTAATCAACCTGCTTTGAAACAGGCAAACTACGGAGTAGCTCATATAGAGTCTCCAGATGAACGTGGTATAGACGTAGCGTTACTATACAACAAAAGCATATTTAAGATAAATGAAGTCATAGCATATCAGCCTGATTTAAGTAGTTATAATGATAAGACGAGGGATATTTTATACGTAAAAGGCGAACTGGCAAATGGCGAGATACTTAATTTTATGATAAATCACTGGCCAAGCCGAGGAGGAGGAAGAAAAGAATCTGAGCCAAAAAGAATAGCTGCAGCAAATGCGTTACTTTCTATTCAAAAAGAAGTACAAGCAAAAGATCCTAATGCAAAAATTATAGTGATGGGCGATTTTAATGATGAGCCAAGCAATCAGAGTATTTCTAAAACCCTTAACGTAGCGTGTGACATCGAGAATATAGAAAACAATCAACTATTCAATGCTTTCTGTAATCTAGAAAAACAAGACTACGGAAGTTATCGATACAGAAGCTATTGGGATATGTTAGATCAAATTATGGTCTCCAAATCATTGATTACAGATACTGTAGGAATACATTTCACTCCAAATTCAGCAGATATAAAGTCTGAAAGCTGGATGATACAAACCGGCAAGTATAAAGGATTTCCTCTACGAACCTACGGTGGCAATAAGTACTTAGCTGGCTACAGTGATCATTTCCCCGTGTATATAAGTCTCCAAGGTAACTAGAATAGTGCTAAACTGTTTATATCACGTGAATAAACGGCACTAGACAAAAGCGTTTAAAATACTATACATTTGTATTGCAAAATGGCTTATCGCTGTTCGCTTCGGCGGAGGGAGGAAAGTCCGGGCAACATAGGGCAGTGCACCTCTAGAAACAGAGGGTATTTAGGCAGGAATGCTTAGGTAACAGAAAGGGTAGCAGAAAATAACCACCGTCGATTTATCGGCGGCCAGGGTGAAAAAGTGAGGTAAGAGCTCACACGCTCGGATGGTAACATTCGTTTGGTACAAACCTTGCACGTTGTAATACCAAGTAAACTATAGGTTGAGGGCGGCTCGTCCGATTTTGGCTCAGGCTAAAAACTATAGAGGGTAGGTAGCGTAGATAAATGATAGGCATTCGCCTCGGCGAATACAGAACCCGGCTTATAGTTTTGCATTTTTTTATAGAAAGAAAAGATAGAAGAAAACCAAGTTATGGCAAGAATATTAATAGTAGACGACGAAAAAAGTATAAGAGAAACATTACGAGAGATTCTAGATTACGAAGGGTATGAGATAGAAGAAGCTGAAGATGGAGAAAAAGCTCTTAATCTTATCAAGAAGTTTAATTATGATGTAGTATTAGCGGATATTAAAATGCCAAAACTAGATGGATTAGAACTTCTAGAAAAAGCAAAAGAGATAGCACCAGAACTTCCTTTCATTATGATATCTGGTCATGGCACCATGGAAACTGCTGTAGAAGCTACCAAGAAAGGGGCCTTTGATTTCATTAATAAACCACCAGATCTCAATAAACTACTTATTACTGTTCGCAATGCAGTAGATAAGAATAATTTGGTAATCGAAACCAAGGTACTCAAGAGAAAAATAACAAAAACTCGTGAAATTGTTGGGGATTCTCCAAGTATTAAAAAAATTAAAAAGACTATCGAGAAAGTAGCTCCTACCGATGCTAGAGTTTTAATAACCGGAGAAAACGGAACAGGTAAAGAACTTGTAGCTAGGTGGATACACGAAAAAAGCAA
>DNBZ01000327.1:8109-9175 GCA_003484585.1 Bacteroidota bacterium
GGTAAGTTTGAAAAAGCCAGCAGTGGCACCTTATTTTTAGACGAAATAGGTGACATGAGCTTATCTGCACAAGCTAAAGTCCTAAGAGCTTTACAAGAAAATAAGATAACCAGAGTAGGTGGAGAAAAAGACATAGATGTAGATGTACGTATAATAGCTGCAACTAATAAAGACTTGATGCAAGAGATAGCTGATGGCAACTTTAGAGAAGATTTATACCATAGAATATCTGTAATAGTAATACATGTGCCCACTCTAAATGAGCGTGTATCAGACATACCTACTCTTGCAGAAAAATTCATGGAAGAGATTTGTGAAGACAACGGTATCAGTAAAAAGCAGTTTAGTGCTGGAGCTATGGATGCTCTTAAAAACATCTACTGGAGTGGTAACATACGAGAACTACGCAACATAGTAGAAAGACTCATCATTCTGTGCGACCAAAAAATAACAGAGGATGAAGTTCAGCTCTATGCTAATAACGGCAAGAAAAAACCAGGGACTATAGACGCTATTACGGAGTTCTCTAAGTTTCAAGAGTTTAAGGATTATGCTGAGAAAATGTTTATTGATGCCAAGCTAAAAAAGAACAATTGGAACGTTGCTAAAACCGCGGCTGAAATTGATATACAACGCAGTCACTTATATAATAAAATAGATAAATTTGATCTCAAAAGAGATAAAAAGTGATCGGTGAAGATCTTCTCAAAGCCTCCGAAATATTAAAAAGAGGAGAGCTTGTTGCTATTCCTACAGAGACGGTATATGGCCTAGCCGCAAACGCCTTAGATCCAAGTGCCGTTGCCAAAATATACGATGCTAAAGAGCGTCCTAGTTTTAATCCACTTATAGTACATGTAGCTAGTATAAAAGAGGCAAAAAAGTACGTCAAAGAATTTCCTGAAATTGCAGAGCAAATAGCTAAAGCATTTTGGCCAGGTTCTATAAGCCTGCTCCTACCCAAACATTCTATTATTCCTGACTTGACTACTGCAGGACTTCCTAATGTGGTAATTAGGGTACCTAATCATCCCTTAACTCTAGAACTATTAAAAAGTCTTGATTT
>DNBZ01000281.1 GCA_003484585.1 Bacteroidota bacterium
GAACTTAGCAATAGTAGGTGCTACCGGTATGGTGGGCCGTACCATGTTACAGGTCTTAGCAGAGCGTGATATTGAGGTAGAAAATCTGTATCCCATAGCTAGCTCAGCTAGTATAGGAAAATTCATAGAATATAGAGGAAAGGAATATCCCATTTGTGTTTTAGAAGACGCGATAACCAAAGATATAGATTTTGCTCTTTTTTCTGCAGGAGGGTCTATTTCAACAGAGTGGGCTCCTAGATTCGCTGCAAATGGAGTTACGGTTATAGACAATTCGTCTGCTTGGCGTATGGATGAAAACTGCCCTTTGGTAGTGCCACAAATAAATCAAGATTCAATACAGAGCCAACATAAAATCATTGCGAATCCAAATTGCTCTACCATACAGATGGTGATGGCTTTAAACCCATTGCATAAAATGTACGGCATCAAGAGACTCGTTATTTCTACGTATCAATCTGTTTCCGGTACAGGTAAGGCTGCCGTAGAACAGATGGAAGAGGAGAGAGTGAATGGCACATCAACTAATATGGTGTATGCTTACCCTATAGACAGAAACTGTATTCCTCATTGTGATGTATTTTTAGAAAATGGGTATACCAAAGAAGAAATGAAACTGGTACACGAAACCAGAAAAATATTTGGAGATCCCAATATTGCTATCACAGCTACAGCCGTGAGGGTACCCGTTACAGGAGGACATTCAGAATCTATCAACGTGCAGTTTGCAAGGCCTTTTCTACTAAGTGAAGTCAGAGACTTGCTAAGCAATGCAGAAGGAATAATGTTGGTAGACGATGTAGCAAACAATAAATACCCTATGCCGCTAGATGCTCATCATAAAGATGAGGTGCTAGTAGGTAGACTGAGAATAGATGAATCGCAACCTAACACGCTAAATATGTGGGTGGTAGCAGATAATCTAAGAAAAGGAGCTGCGACTAACGCAGTAGAAATTTTAAAAAAACTAATATCATAAACATGCCTGCAGGATTTTTTTCAATACCCGTTTCTAAAGTAAATAGAGAAACTAAAGATGCAGTAAGCATCACATTTAATGTGCCGCCTCTTATGGCTCCTCAATATGCTTATAAAGCGGGGCAGTATCTTACTTTTAGTGTAGTGATAAATGGCGAAGAGGTACGTAGATCATATTCTATGTGTTCCAGTCCTGTAACAGGAGAAGCTATAACTATAGCTGTAAAAGAAGTAGAAGGTGGTAAAATGAGCACACACCTTAACACGTCTGTAAAAGAAGGAGACGTGATAGACATCATGCCGCCAATGGGTAAGTTTATCTTAGATCCTAATCCTGCTGCGTCTAATACTTATATGCTTTTTGGTGGAGGTAGTGGTATTACTCCTCTTTTGAGTATTGTAAAAACGGCACTGAAAATGGAGCCAAACAGCAAATGCTACTTAGTATATGCAAATAGAGATGAGGATAGCGTTATTTTCAAGAGCGAACTAGACGCCTTAGAGGCTGCTCACGACAATTTTAATGTGATTTACTCCTACGATACGCCAAGTACAGATTGGAGTGGTTTAAGTGGGTTTTTAACACCAGAAAACATTTCTGAGTTAGCTAGACAAGAGTTGGGACTAAATTATCCTATGGCTCAGTACTATACCTGCGGCCCAGCTCCCATGATGGATGTGGTTGTAAAAGGTCTACAGTCTATTGGAGTGCGAGATGACAGCATTAACACAGAATATTTCACGGCTAAGGTAAAAGAAGAGAATGTGGAATCTGCCGAATCTAGTGCTGCGAACTATAGTGACGAGGTAATAGAACGCACTATATCCGTAGAGGTGTATGGCGACAAAAAAGATATCAAAGTAAAACCTACAGAAACTATTCTAATAGCGGCACAAAATGCAGGAATGGATCCTCCTTACAGCTGTACCGTGGGCGTGTGTACTACATGCCGAGCAAGGTTAAAAAGCGGACGGGCTAGTATGGAAGAACGAGAAGGACTGAGCGATTCAGAAATAGAAGGAGGATATATCCTTACTTGTCAAGCTCATCCCTTAAGTGACGATGTTGACTTGGTTTTTGAGTAGTACTTAAGATAATATTTTTACCTGAAAACCACCTTCGGTTTTCTTTATGGTAAGACCTTCATCATAGTAAATACCCATGTCGTGCTTTGGTATTTTATAGTCTAATAAACCAGCTTGTGTCATAAATTCACGTACATCTTTCTCTGTTTCGAAAGTTTCGTTTTGTTGAGTACGTAGGGGTTTATGTTTCGCAGTATCAGAGGTAGACTTATAATTCTCTAGCATGCTCTTTATTTTTTCTAAGTAAGCATCGTCTATATCTATGGGTACGGCAATAGTGATAACCTTCTTCTGGTTTTTGGCCATCCAAAATTGCGAACGACAAGAACTGCTGCAAAATTGAGCGGTTTTCCTATTAGCCAAAAAGTCTTGACTACAGTTTTTGCATTTGAGGGCAGATGTTTTGTGATTTTGTTGAAACCCTTTGGTGGTTCTATATAAAGCTATCTGTTGTTGCATAGCACGAATCTAGAGCCAAGCACTGTAACGTTTATTAACGCTTAAAACAATAGGTGAATAGAAAAAGGTACAACTATTAGATATCCCAAACAGAATGCCTACGTTGCGTAAGGTAGTGTCTGATGTTTAACCAGAAAGCTAGAATCGCATATATAATTACAGGGCTGCCAAAAGTAAAAAACGACACGTAAATAAAATACAAGCGTATGGTGCTAGATCTTATATTAAGTTTTTCTCCTAAATATGAGCAAACACCAAAAGCGTAGTTTTCTATGTTTTTTTTGATTTGATCCATTACTGTGGCCTGAGCAATATTTTCTTGCCTAAGTTACACTCTAAACAACGCTGCGATGAGCAATATGTTTTGTGTAAATGAAGCAGTGCTTGCGAAGTTAAAGCATTTTTGCTAGATATTCCTATTTTTTTCCAGTTGCTAATTATGCTGTTTTTTTCAGAGGCTATAGATTCTAAGTAGGAAAGAGCCTGGTCTGTAGCGGTGTCCATTTTATCTTTTTCATAGAAAAAAACAAAGGGGACAATAGCATTTAGAAAAAGGTGATTTACAAAACCACCAGATATTTTTTTACTCTTTTTTTCTGATGTTTTATTAAAAGTATAGTGCGTTTCCCAGTAGTCAGATAACGAAAAATCCAACAAGGTTTTAACGGCATCCACAGGAGGCAATGCCAATACTTGAGGAATAAACTCAGGCACGTGATGAAAAAAGGCAGCTAACTGTGCCAGTTTTACGGTAGGCAGATTTAAAGGACGAATCTTGCCGGTTTTTAATTGTGAGCTAAGAGCCGACAATCCATATTTGGTTTTAATAAAAAACCACTCACTCTGTAAACCGATATAGTATGAATCTTCTTTTGAAGCATCGAGTAACCCTGCTGCACCAAAAAACAACGCCTCAAGTTGAAACAAAGATTTGTGATGTTTCTGTACCAAATCGTACGTAACTTTTTGTGCTAGCTCTTCGAAAGCCTCTGTGTTAGCAGGCATACCAAAACTACGCACTATGGCTGTAAAAAAAGCTTGATTCCAGTTGCCGCTAGACGAGCTTAGGTAACTATCGAACAAGGCACAACGAACTTCAAGCCGCTCTATAATCATCCTATCTAACCAGTTATTTACATCAAAGGAGCTCACTTCGGCTATTTGTCCCTGGCACGGCACAAATGCCTTGGTATCCATAAGTTCCTTATACTTACGCAGAGCATTTAGCTCTATAAATTCACCTATTGCTATGGTCGGTATTTTAGTGCCATCTTCTCTGTATGCGTCTTTGCTTACTGAGTAGCAGGCGTGTAACACCACACTATTAAAAGCGGAATCTTTTTGATGTCCGTGCTGATCCCACTCCCTGCTGTCTACATGTATTTCCACTGAGCCATGGTGTACAGCATCTCCTATGCGTATCTGTGCTTGGTCAAAGTCTGGGCCATTACTTCTATTTAGAAGGCCTTGTTTTATAATCTGTACGCTTGCCCCATCTGTAGTAGTGAGTGAATTAGCTTTGTACAACTGATACTCCCA
>DNBZ01000075.1:0-354 GCA_003484585.1 Bacteroidota bacterium
CTAACGAGACTACAAGACTATACACTGTTCCAGCACTTCAAAGAAATCTTTATGATGGTGCAAAACTTGTATTCCATAATCCTTTAATGAGAGTTATTATAAATGATTCAACCCAGAAATACTCTCTTGACAGTAAAAACTTATACCAAATTTCCCTTAAATTGCAGGAGGCACAAAAATAATGTCATATCGCCCTTTAAATAATGAGCTACGCGACTCATTGTACAACAACGAACCCTATATAGTAGCACACCTAATAAAGTTTGAGAAGCCTAGTATATCGACTAACTACAGCGGCATAAGCGCAGAGACCGTGCTAGATTACAGCTATTTGACAGACGCTGCAGTAGATAT
>DNBZ01000075.1:431-1348 GCA_003484585.1 Bacteroidota bacterium
GCTCTTGACTCAAGCCTATCTGCGCCTCTCGCAAACGGAGAGCAAATCTACCATGCCAATAAAGTACTAAAGGTAGGTACTATTAACGAAGGGATCGAGGCAAAAGCCTCCACGCTCTCACTGAAACTAGACGCTACTTCTTTGGGTACTACTATAAGTGCTAGCTGTACTTTTAATGCTGATCAGAATACTATTGTTACAGATATTGATCTGTCAGAGCAAGGGTTTGTGGAAGGAGATAAGCTCCTATTTGGCGGAGGGGGAACTAACACAGGTTTATCTGTTATAGTTAATAGATTTACAAGTGGAGGTACCACACTCAAGGCAACCACCGCAGGAGGATTTTGGAATACTCAAAACACCTCTAGTCTATATACTATCTCACAGATCTCTGAAGAACTTAATACTTTGATTTTAGGTAATGGCAATGTATCTTACACAAATTATATCAATAGAGAAGTCACTATATATCGTGTACATATGGACCCTAATACGAATGCAATTATAGGAGGAAGACCAGGCTTTACAGGTCCAGGATCTACTTATACTTCTGGCGGTGCTATGCTTTTATTTAAAGGCATAATTTCTAATGCTGCCCTGACCGAAGACCCGAAAAAGGGTACTGTAATGACATGGAGCCTTTCCAGCCATTGGGGAGACTTTGTAAGAGTACAAAATAGAATAACCCAAGACGCTGAGCACAGAGCTTTAGACGTTACAGGTCGTCCGGATAAAAATATGCTACTTCGACAAGAGTATGCGGGAGATATGGGTTTTGCACACTCAGAGCTTGCACTTAATCTTATAGCTACTTATAATAAGAAAGAAACTAGAACCCGTCTGAGATATAAAAAGAAGAATCTGGGACTGAGTAAAAAGGCAATACAAGAAGAGTATGAGGTAGATGTACCAACAGA
>DNBZ01000075.1:1459-3601 GCA_003484585.1 Bacteroidota bacterium
GACAAGTCGACTATTTGTGTGGACGAAAAGGATTCTGCTGCCCGCTCTTCTCAGTCTGAAGAGGAAAATATTGAGGTAGTTTGTAAAGGAAGACAAGATGCAGGAAATACCTTGGTTGGCACACCTGCTTCGCAGGGTGTAGGTATATATACGCACACTACTTTTACTAATAGGCCCTCCCTGTCCGGCAGGCTTAGCCGTATGTTTCAAGATAAGCTACCCAATGCTGGTGCTCAGGACGAGCCCATTTATGGCAGCCATTACTATACACAAGAAACGCGAACTATGGATGCGGGCGGGGTAGGTTTTAAAGGCATACAACACGAAGAGGCTTATAGATTCACAACTCCTATTGACTGTACTTTAGTATTTCATAAAGGTACTCCTAGCCAAAGAGCTAATCATATGCTCGTCGAAAAAGCAGATGGTGGACTATTTAAGATTCAGAATGACTATTTTGAAGGAAACCCTTCGTCTTATTGGACCCCTAACCATAGGGTTCTAGATACTGCATATTGTGTAGGAGAGTATCAAATCGAAGCGGGAGAAGTTGAGATTCCTTCGTTGGATTTCGTCGTAAGAGGTAGGGACGTAGACTGTTATAACTATGATGGTAGCTACTCTCATCGTACCGCTTTTTCCAGTGAGAATCCTGCTAACTTTAATGCAGGGGATACCGTCTACCTAACAGGGGCGGGCTTTTCTGAAATAACAACAACAATTATAGATAAGTGGTCTTTCATTGATGGAGACGGGGAGACCCAACATCGTTTTAGATGGGCTACTTCACCTACGCCTACAGGCTATAAGCTTCGTATGTCTACCCAAAGTGGCGAAGGCGGTACCGAGTGGCATATGCACGTCGGCAGTGCTATAGTTAAAACAGGGTCAATTACCTCTAAACTTTCCGCAGATCTTGCAACTACTCAAGCTGCGGGCAAATTCGTGGTTGCTAGTAACGTAAGTTCCGCATTCGAGCTAGCAGTGAATGCTCCTGATACTTACGAACTCTCCCCAGGAGTTAATGATCCCGCGCCTAAAAGACTCGCTATGTTCTCGCTAACAACAAGCAATGATGCAAATCGCAGAGGATTGTTGCAAGACTCTTCCTTTGGTTTTGGTGCTTACGACAGCTCATCGAACCAACTTTCTGATGTAGTTAACCTACCTTCTGATGTTACACCAGATATATCCGAGATAGACGTAGATGAAATACTTCTACGTAATGCTATACAATTTCCCTCAGGCGGCACACCTAACTTAGCTAGTACTGCTTCGAACTCTCTTGAGTATGTTGGAGCCACTGTAACTCTTTATAGATTTGACTCTACTACAAATGTTCCTTATGTACAAGAAAGAGAGATAATTTCGTGGCTTACATCATCTAATGATGTTGTAGCCTTTGTAGGAGAAGCCTGGGATCCTGGGTATGAGCCTAAAGCATCAGATTTATATAGCATTACAACTAAAAAAGATGCAAGAGTTAGTATCAACCCTGCAATGCAACTGTTAGATTATATGCAAAGTAAAAGATATGGTAAAGGACTAAAAGACTCGGATATTGATCTGACTACATTCAAGGCGGCAGCACAGCAATGCGATACCCGCTCTGATGTTATAGTAGTTATCGATACTAGTGCTGTCCCTGCTATAGGGGATGTATATCGGAGAAATTTCGGCGGTAATTTACATTTCCAAGGCACTGTTAAGAGTGTTAGTGCTCCTTTTAATATAGAAGGTAAAACTGCTGATTATAGAGAAGTGACCTTCACAGATGTTATAGGTAAAATTGCACAAAAGTGGGACAGCTATAACTACTATGCGGAGGGGCAGGCTGTATGGAAGATAGACAGCTCCGGAGTAACACGTTTACGTAGAAAAAGCGGCACTGGAGGAACACTAACCGACTTTGTTGGAGGAACCAGCAATGACATAACAGGCCTACAGCTAAACAGAGTCTCAGGGTCTGGAGCGACTGCAATACAAGTAGATGGAGATCCAGATATAACTGCAGGAGACGGCAACCCTCTTGTAAAAAGTAGAGATGGCGGAGGATCTTTAACGGCCTCCGGATATACCTTATATGACTCGGACAATGTAAAATATTGGAAATACCTAGGCTGGGATAGCAGGGCTCAAAGA
>DNBZ01000051.1 GCA_003484585.1 Bacteroidota bacterium
GAGATGCTCTAATCACCTTTGTAAAAAATAATAATCCTATTCCTTTAGAATATAAGCCTTCGAAAAATTGAGAAGAAAAGAATTCATATACAAAGCAGGACTAATAGCTGCTGGAGCTGCCATATCTCCATTACACTCTTTGGCTAAGAATAGCGATAGGCTGGTAATACTACATACGAATGACTGGCATAGCCACATAGAGCCATTCCCTCTTTCTGATAAGAAATATCCAGGACTAGGAGGTGCAGCCAAAAGAGCCGCACTAATAAGTAAGATAAGAGCAAAGCATAAAAACGTGCTTCTACTAGACAGTGGAGACATTTTTCAGGGTACACCTTATTTTAATTCCTATGGTGGCGAGTTAGAGTTTAAACTGATGAGTGAGATGGGTTATGATTTTGCAACCTTAGGAAATCATGATTTTGATGCAGGCCTAGATGGATTTGCAAAACAGCTACCACACGCTAGTTTCAAATTTTTATGTGCTAACTATGATTTCAGCAATACAATACTGGATGGAAAGATAGATCCATACTCAATTATAAAGAAAGGGAAGTTCAAAATTGGCGTATTCGGAATAGGAATAGAGCTAGAAGGACTAGTGCCAAAAGATTTATATGGAGAGGTAAAATACCAAAATCCCATTGAGAGAGCAAATGAGACTGCCATGACATTAAAAAATCAAGGATGCAACCTAATAGTCTGTCTATCTCATTTAGGATATGAATACAAAGGTAAAAAGGTGAGTGATAAAGTTTTAGCCAAATTGTCTAGTAATATAGACTTGATTTTAGGAGGGCATACGCATACTTTTTTGAGTTGTCCACAAGGTGTAATGAACCAAAATGGGAAAGAAATATTTATCAATCAAACGGGTTGGGCTGGTATAAACTTGGGACGCATTGATTATGAGGCTAATAGCTTGAAAGCCCCATCTGTACTAGGATACAACTACACAAAAATTTCATAAAATCAATACTAAATACATTTTTTTAGGAACTTTTTTAGCCACAACTTGCACCCATAATTGAAAGGGGGACCTCTAAATTGTTGTTTACATTTACTTAACCTTATAATAACCAAAAACTTACATGAGCGAGCAACACGAAACAGTGTGGAAAAAATGCCTTCAAACAATCAAAGACAATGTTAACCCACAAAGTTTTAAGACATGGTTCACCCCCATAAAACCATTGAAACTAGAAGACAAAGTACTTACAATTCAAGTTCCAAGTCAGTTTTTTTATGAATGGTTAGAGGAACACTATGTAGCTCTACTCAAAAAAACCTTAGAAAAGGAACTTGGAGCCGGCTCCAAGTTAGAGTATAATGTAATAGTAGAAAACAGTAATGGCAATGCTAGGCCATACACTGTGAGTATGCCTACTCGTAATGTTACTCATAATAACAAAAACGAAATGGGTATGCCGATCAACTTATCAAATAACATACATAATCCATTCATAATACCAGGACTTAAAAAGCTGAACGTAGACTCACAGCTTAACTCTAATTACACTTTCGATAATTTCATAGAAGGTGAGTGCAATAGATTAGCTCGCTCTGCAGGATATGCTGTGGCCAATAAGCCAGGCGGTACGGCTTTTAACCCACTTATGATTTTTGGTGGTGTAGGTTTAGGTAAGACTCACTTAGTACATGCTATTGGTAATCGCATCAAAGAAATATCTAGCAACAAATCTGTGTTATTTGTTTCCTCTGAGAGATTTATAAATCAGTATGTAGATAGTGCTAAAAATGGTAACTACAACGACTTCTTACACTTCTATCAAATGATAGACGTACTTATAGTAGATGATGTTCAGTTCTTAGCTAAAAAAGAAAAGACACAAGAAATTTTCTTCCAAATATTTAATTACCTGCACCAAAACGGAAAGCAGTTAATATTAACATCTGACAGAGCACCAAAAGATCTTAAAGATGTAGACGAAAGATTATTATCCAGATTTAAGTGGGGATTATCTGCAGACCTGCAAAACCCCGACTTTGATACACGTGTGTCTATCTTAGAACAAAAGATGTATCAAGATGGAATCAAGTTTGCACCTGAGGTAATAGAGTATGTAGCCAATAAAGTAGATAGTAATATCAGAGAATTAGAAGGAGCTCTTATTTCACTTATCGCTCAAGCTTCTCTTAATAGAAAAGAGATAGACCTTGATATGACTAAGAAAATGATGAAGAACTTCGTGAAGAATTCTTCTAGAGAGATATCTATTGAGTTTATACAGAAACTAGTATCAGACTACTTCGGTGTGAGTGTAGACCTAATGAAATCTAAAACACGTAAGAGAGAGATAGTGCAAGCTCGTCAGATCTCTATGTTCTTTGCTAAGCAGCTTACACAAGCCAGTTTGAAAAATATAGGAATGTACTTTGGCGGTAGAGATCACTCTACAGTAATACACGCTTGTCAAACAGTTAATGACCTTATAGACACGGATAAGAAATTTAAATCGGATGTAGATGAGTTAACTAAAAGAATTAAAATAAACACTTACTAAGTAAGATCATATTAAAAATAAAAAGGCCTCGATTTGAATAAATCGGGGCCTTTTTATTTGATAAGATAAATACTTTTTCTATTCTCCCTCTCCTGTTTGTTCTATTTCATTTATTCTATCTTCTCCGGTGTAGTTCATTTTTACTTCGTTATAAAAATTTGCTAAAGTAATCTGCATTACTGGTAATAAGAATAAGAATCCTATTCCTAATGTAAGAACACAAGCAAATGACAATAACATAAATATTAGTCCAAGTAAAAAATACTTTACTTTATTCCCGTTCATCATAGCTTCACTTTTTTTCAATGCATCCATTGGACCTATTTCTGGCTCATCAGCAAGAACATACAGTGCTTGCGAATAAGCTAGAGCCTTTATAATTCCTGGAACAATTAGTAAAAGTGACCACAGTAATATAAGAAGGACATTTAACAAATACGTTGCCAAGGCATTCCCGAAATTTTTAAATCCATCAAAAATATGATCTAACTTAAAATCATCTTCCCGTACGATTTTCAAAGCCCAAATAGCATAGCCTAAGCCTAATGGGCCAGCTAATAATAGTGAGCCTAAGGCAAAAGGTATGACACCCACCACTCCTGATACTATCATCATGATTAGAGAGCCCAGAATTGCTTGCCCCCAGTTAATGCCTGCTTTGTCTTTACCTTGGGAGATAAGATCTGAATTGGATATTGTAATTGGATATTTCATA
>DNBZ01000374.1 GCA_003484585.1 Bacteroidota bacterium
GAAGATACTATAGATGTAATGGCCGTTACCAATTTGCCTACAGAGATGCCCAAGAATGCTAGTACAGAATTTGGTACTTTATTTTTAGAGCATATTGCCCCACTGCTTATATCAGGCGATAAGGATGATATCCTAAAACGTGCCCGCATAACGGAGGACGGGAAGTTGACTAAGCAGTTTAAATACCTTGAAGATTTCGTGTCTCAATGAGGCAAGAAAAAGGATAAATCAACGTTAAAACAAAATTGAATGTAACTTTATTTAAGTTCATACGGTATAAGTAACAATAAGAATGAAAAATTTTTTCCTACTGGTCTTAGTGGTTCTTGCCGCTCAGACCGTGTCTGCTCAGCAGACGTATACGCTATCTGGCTATGTAAAAGAAGCTGGGAGTAAGGAGCTACTGCTCGGCGTTACTATATATACGGCAGATAAAACTGCTGGCACCGTGACCAATAATTTTGGTTATTATGCCTTGCAACTGCCTGCAGGTACCCATGATATAGTGTATAATTTTATAGGATACGGAACAGAAATAAGACAAATGACTATAAGTGCTGACAAAGTGCAAAATGTGCTGCTGCAAAGTGCCAATAGTGCACTAGGAGAAGTAGTAGTAAAGGCAAGTAAAACACAGAAGAAAGTCAGTGAACAGGTGCAGATGAGCACCATAGAGATTCCCATAAAAACTATAAAGGACATACCTGCACTTATGGGAGAGAAGGACGTGCTAAAAGTACTGCAGCTTATGCCTGGGATACAAAGTGGTAGCGAAGGACAAAGCGGACTGTATGTGCGTGGCGGTGGTCCGGATCAAAATCTAATTATCCTAGATGGAGCTACTGTATATAATGCACAGCACCTTTTTGGTTTTTTCTCCTTGTTTAATGGAGATGCTCTGCGTAGTGTAGAGCTTGTAAAAGGAGGTTTCCCTGCGGAGTATGGCGGTAGACTTTCGTCTGTGATAGATATGAATATGAAGGATGGTAACAAAGAGAAATATACTGGAGAGCTAGGTATAGGGGTTATCTCATCCAAAGGGCTAATAGAAGGCCCTTTTGCTAGTGGAAAAGGTTCGTTTATAGTATCAGGTAGAAGAACGTACATAGACGTACTTACGCAGCCAGTTATTAGGGCGTTTAATAATGGGAACTCCGCAGGATACTATTTCTATGATCTCAATGCCAAAGCAAACTATGAGATAAATGATAAGAATAAAGTATATTTAAGTGGATACTTTGGTAGGGACAAGTTTTATGCAAACATCAAAGAGTCTTTTGATAATCAATCATACAAAAGCGATATAAATTTCGGATGGGGAAATGCGACCGGAACAGCACGATGGAATCACGTAGTAAATCCTAAACTGTTTTCCAATACTTCTTTTATTTACAGTTTTTATGAGTTAGCCATAAAAGCAGAAGAGGAAGAAAACGACCAACAGCTCTTTTCGCTAAAGTATGGCTCTGGAATAGAAGACTACAGCATAAAACAAGATTTTGATTGGTACGCAAATAACAAGCACAAAGTAAAATTTGGGGTATTGGCTACCCATCATACATTTACTCCTGACGCTTTGGTAATAACAGATGCCGTTTTTGGCGAGAATCTAAATAGAAAAACAGAGTATAAATCTATAGAAACAGGATTTTATATTCAGGATGAATGGAAGATAACCAATAGACTGAAGTCACTAATGGGCTTACGACTTAGCACATTTACTTCTGGAGATAAGACCTATGTGAATCCAGAACCAAGAATAGCACTTTCCTATAATTTAAAAAGTGATTTAGCCTTGAAGGCTTCCTTCGCTACTATGAATCAATATTTACACTTACTCAGTAATAGTGGGGTTGGTCTGCCAATGGATTTATGGGTGCCGGCTACCGAAAAAGTAAAGCCGCAAAATAGTCAACAAGTGGCTGCAGGTATAGCTAAAGACTTCGAAAAACAGAATTTCAGCCTTACTGTAGAAGGATATTATAAGGCTATGAATAACATCATAGGATATAAAGAGGGAGCCTCTTTTTTAGCTATACAAGATGGTGTAGATGGAGCAGAGACTATATCGTGGGAAGACAACGTAACCTCTGGAAAAGGAGTAAGTTATGGAGGTGAGTTTCTGGTGCAGCGAAAACAGGGCAAACTTACAGGATGGGTAGGGTATACTCTGTCTTGGACTACTCAGCAGTTTGATGAGTTAAATAATGGTAATAAGTTTTTTGCTAGATATGATAGACGACATGATATATCTGTAGTGGGCATTTATGAGTTGAAAGAGAATGTCACACTTTCGGCTACTTGGGTGTACGGTACGGGCAATGCTATTACCCTACCATTGAGTACTTACGAGCTTGGTTCGCTCAATAATTCTAGATACGGAGATCAGTTTGGTTTTAATAGGAATGGAACAGAATATACTGCCCGAAATGATTTTAGAATGCGTTCTTATCACAGAGCAGATATAGGCATTCAAGTATCTAAAGAAAAGAAGAGAGGCGTACGAACTTGGGAGTTTAGTGCGTATAATTTATACAATAGAAAAAACCCCTTTTACTACACCATAGGTCCAGAGGAAAGATTTGATCCTGATAGTAAGCAGGTTTTAAAACAGATTAGTCTCTTCCCTATTTTACCGTCTGTTAGTTGGAATTATAAATTTAAGTAAGCCATGAAAAAAGTGTTAATGTACCTAGCTGTTATTCTAAGTGTTTATGGTTGCCAAACCGTCTTAGAAAACGTACCTATACCGGAAATTCCGCAAAAAGCTGTAGTCTTTGGGAGTATAGAAGTAGAAAGCTTATATCATACCCTTCGTGTGACCAAGAGTAAGCCTATTCTGAATAATAGTACGTCAAGCGGTTTTGATGCGATCACAGATGCTCAAGTGACTGTGACTAGTGGTGCACAGATTTATACATTTACCTATAGTCCAACCATAGAATTATATGAATATAGAGGGATGATAGATTTGTCTTCGGGAGAGGCTCAGCTTGCTGTAAATACGATTAGTCTGGGGAGGTTAACCTCTAGAGTGACAGTGCCTGCGAAACTAAGTACGTATACACTTATGGTAGATTCTCTGGTACGAGAGTATGAGACAGAATATGCGGTACAGTTTACTGTACCTGCTTCTGGTAATGCAGAGTATTATAGGCTCGATGGATATTTAACATACGCTACAGACACTTTTTCATCTTACTCCACGAATGAATATCATACCAATAAGACTGAACTCAATAAGGAGCTTAAAGTGAAGAGTACTTTTTATAAATGGGATGACAAGAATGGAAGCTCATCTGATTTGTATGTTAGACTAAGCCGGATCTCAGAAGAATATTATAAATATGGTAAGGCACTTGAAAATTATGAGCCTAATAATCCGTTTGCCGAGCCCATTCCACTACCCAATAATGTGGATGGAGGTTTAGGTGTTTTCGGGATTAGTAGAAGCAAAATAATTCGGATAAATTAGCCGAGTTTACTTTTAATTTTTTGAACTAACGCCCTCATTTTTTTCTGATTACCATTAATCCATCTCGTATGGGCATTAGTACATTCTCTACTCTGGAGTCTGCCTGTATTTTCTTATTAAAACTATCTAAGGCTTTTGTGTCATTATCTGTAGGTAGTTGGTCTGCATCTAGCACCTTTCCACTCCAGAGCACATTGTCTGCTATTAGCACCGCACCACCGGGTAAGCGATCTATTAATAAGTCGTAGTATGCAGCGTAGTTTTCTTTATCTGCGTCTATAAACACCAAATCAAACGACTCATTAAGCGTTGGTATTATATCTAGAGCGTTTCCTATATGGAGTTTTACTTGGTGGGCAAATGGAGACTGACTTACAAATTTATTGATGCGAGTCTCTAGCTCCTCATCTATATCTATAGTATGCAAGACGCCATCAGTAGTTAAACCTTCGGCCATACACAGGGCGGCATATCCGGTGTAGGTTCCTATTTCTAAAATGGCCTTTGGTTTTATCATCTTAGAAAACATACTGAGCACTCTACCTTGTATGTGTCCGCTTAGCATTCTGGGAGTTAGTACGTTTGCGTAAGTATCTCTATTGAGCTCCGCAAGTAGTGCAGGCTCCGGCGATGTATGCTTCTCAGCGTAATCTGCTAAATTTTGGGCTATGAATTCCATTGATCTATTCTATTCTTTTAAAACTGGCTTCTACTAATGCATGATCCGATTTTATATCGCTTATACAGTTGTAGCTAGTGCACTCAAGCTCCTCATCATGCAATATGTAGTCTATACGCAATATGGGGAACGGTTTTAAATACGTAGCTCCCCAGCCACGTCCACGCTCTATGAATGCATCTTTGCGACCTTCCTTTAGTTGCTGGTATGTGAAACTCTGCGGGGTGTCATTGAAATCTCCCATGATAACCACAGGATACGGGCTCTCGTTTATGGCATCTAAAACCGTATTGGTTTGTTCTGTTCTTCGTTGGATTTGAGTTTTTAGCCTTTTGGCAAAGTTGAGTGCGTAGTGCTTATAGTCGTCATCTAGCTCCACATTTACCAATGTGTGGTAATCCTTGGAAGAAACACTATTAGAATGCAGATGCACGGTAAAAAAGCGGATGATCTCACCATTAATTTCTACGTCAAAAAATGCCGCCATATTATTTGTAAAGTGGGTGTATTTGATTCTTTCCCAGTTTATTATTTTGTGTTTGGAGACAAAACGTAGACCGTAGTTATACTTATTTCTTTTGGCGTCTAATCGGAGGAACTGCTGATGAGGATACGCATTGGTACTTATCTTCCCTTTGGCATCTAGCCACTCTATGAGTATAGCTACATCGTACTTGTTTTCAGTCAAGTATGTGTTTATTTCTTTGGAGGTATTGCCATCATTATACACGCTTTGTACGTTGGTATTGAAACTACAGACTTTTATATCGGTTTCTGATTTGTCTGACGAATTGTATTGTACATTTCGTGCTGCAAATTGAATTCCGATTGCCAAGAAAAACGCATTGTAAAGCCATCTTTTTCTGCCTAAAAGTAGCCAAAAAAGGAGCAAAGCAATATTGAGCAAAAGCCAAAGCTTATAACTCAATCCAAAGAAGGAGATAGGCCAAAAATCTTGTGGATTTATAAAGGGAGCCAGGTAAGCTAATGCTAAGCCGAGTATGGCTAAGCCATTGATTATATCTGCTATTTTCTTTAGTAATTTACGCATTACTCACTCGCTTTGAAAAGAATTTCTTTCTCAGTTTTAGATAAACTATCGTAGCCACTCTGTGATATTTTATCCAGTATGGCGTCTACTTCGTCCTGATTTGGTTTAGCTTTTTGAGCACTTTTCTTTTGGTTTTTTATTTCTTTTTCGTCCAGCACTACTTTTTTCATATTAGCAGATTTTCCCGTGTTCCAGCTAAAAGTAGGGAATTCTATTTTCCCTTGCAGATTGAGTATGTATAGTGCTCCAAAAATAGCCCCGCCTAGGTGGGCTATTATTCCTCCTAAGTTTTGCATACCAGGGAAGGAGTACAAATCTCTAAAAACAAATAATAAAGCTACCCATCTCATCTCAATATTAAAAAGATTGAAAGGTCTTATTTGATACCTTGGCAGGTATACGCCTGTAGCTACTATTATAGCTGTGACGCCTCCGGAGGCTCCTCGTAAATTTCCTTCGGAAACTACTTCTGAGAATACTGGAAACAAATTGTATCCGACTATAAACAGTACAACTCCACTTAACCCGCCAAATATGAAAATGTGCCATACTTTTTTGGTGCTCAAAAAGTCTTCTAAAATTCTGCCTAAGAAGAATAAAAGTAACATGTTTCCCAATAGGTGCCAAAAGCCACTATGAAAGAAAATATTGGTAACCAAACTCCAAGGCCTCATTAGTAGAGTGCCTATGTCGCTGGGAACAGCAAAATATTTCAATAAATCACTAGAATGAAAACCTGATACGGTAGCTACTACACCCACCAATACTGTGGATATAAATACGGCTAGATTTACAATTATAATCTGCTTTACAGCAGAATCTCCTTTGTGAAACTCGTATTTTATTTTCTCCCAGATATCCATTTAATTAGTAAAACGAAGATCGATTATTTTTATTCCAATATTTCACAAGCAAGAACCCGAAGAGGGCACCTCCTAAGTGTGCAAAGTGGGCAATACCCGTTTGAAATCCACTTACTCCAGCAAAAAGTTCAAAAGCTGCGTATCCCATTACTGCATATTTTGCTTTTATAGGTATTGGTATAAACATAAGGTAAAGCTCCGTATTGGGCCAGTACATTGCAAAAGCGACCAGTATACCAAAGAGTGCTCCAGAAGCTCCTACCGTTGGCATATTTATACTTGTTAGGCCTTGTGTGATTTCGTAATTCTGTACAAGTGTATGAATGACAGCTGCACCTAGTCCTGTAATCAGATAAAAATTGATGTATCTTTTGGCTCCCCACATTTGCTCTAGTTTAGAACCAAACATGTATACCCCAAACATATTAAATAAGATGTGTGTGAAAGATCCGTGCATGAAAATATGCGTTAGCACTTGCCATCCCTTGAAGTAATCACTTTGATAATTGAATAAAGCGAAATACTCATAAGCTTGGGTACCCAAAACTTGTGTCATTATAAACATCAATATATTGATGCCAATGATGTTGCGTGTTACCACAGGAATATTAAACTGATTACTATTTAACTGCATGTATTCTGTTATTGAAAAAAACGTTCCAAACTGCTCTTTGTTAGTTTTACGATTATAGGTAAGCCATTAGCTGTATGTGTGTGCTGCTTACAGTGCAATAAATCATGCACTAGCGTCTCCATCTCCTTTATTTCTAGGCTTTTGCCTGCCTTTATGGCAGCGTTCTTAGCTGCAGCTTGTTTCAAGGCTTCCTTTTTATTTATTTTGAGCTCTTGGTAGTTAGTTTTGAAATCATCTAAGATTTGCACTACGATACTAGCCCCATCTTCTTTGCTTAGTTCAGATGGTAATCCATTGATTATTATCACATTCTTGCCAAATTCACTCGTATCAAACCCCATCGCATTTATATCACTTTGCATCTCTAGGTAGAGGTTCATATCTGCAAGTGACAATTCTACGGTACGCGGAAAGAGTAGTTGCTGTGAGGCGATAGTTTGTTTTGCCTCATATCGCTCAAATAAGATCTGTGCGTGAGCTCTATGTTGATTTATAAGAGAAAGTTCGCCTTCTATTTTGGCTACTATAAAGGTATTATCTACTTGAAAAATGCCGCCAATATCTGCAGACTGGACGGGCTGTTCTTCTTGCGATGTGAATATATCTGGCTGCCTAGTAGTAGGTATAGGTGTATTGAGCAGGTCATCTAGTTTTTCCCAGCTGGTGGTTACTCGTGGTTTGGGTGTTTCAAAAGGATTGAAACGACCATCTGGCTGCGTTACGTGTAGTCGTGGTGCTGTAGGGTTACTGTTTATAGCATTGCTAAGCTGACTTGCCGTAGGCACTACGAAATGAGCTCCTAGAGTTTTTTTTACTACAGACTGCAGCAGCGTGTACACGTATCTCCCATCTTCAAACTTTACTTCGTGCTTAGTAGGGTGTATATTTACGTCTATTTTGGCTGGGTCTAC
>DNBZ01000127.1 GCA_003484585.1 Bacteroidota bacterium
GTTTTGAATTCCCTATTGTGATGGGAAAAGCGAATAGTATCAAAGTGTTTTGACACGGACTCTACTCGGTCTGGGTCTCCCACTGTTATTACTGTATCACATATATGCTCTGGTAGGAGTCCTAAGTGGTATACAGAACCATTATTATTAACGATAAGTTCACTATTTGATAATTGTTTCACTGGTAAAAGGCTTTTATCTTTGCGGCAAGTTTATACAAATTTTATGACAGATATAAAAACACCAGAGGATCATATCATATTGGTTCCTATGGATTTTTCAGATTCATCACTGAATGCAGTTTACTATGCAGTGGAAATGGCAGACTTATTTGACAGTGAAATCACCCTATTGCACGTACTAAGTAATAGTACTTTACAATCTCTCTTTACTAATGATAGCGAGATAGCCTTGCTGCGAGATAAAGTGAGAAACAAACTAGAAGAGACTAAGGACGAAATTCTAGCGAAATGGCCAGCTATGAGAGTGAATACTATGGTAGCTGAAGGAAAGCCATACAAAGTAATCAACAGAGTGGCTACGGAAAACAAAACAGATACAATAGTAATGGGTACTAATGGAGTGAATGGCATGGAGACTTTCACTGGTAGTACAACGTCTCGTGTATTGAAAAGCTCAAAAATACCCGTTATTGCAGTAAAAGAAAAGCAAACAAATCCTAAGTTTGATAAGATTGTATTACCGATAGATTTGACTAAAACTAGTAGACAAAAAATTGATTGGGCAGTAAAAATTGGGATGAAATACAATAGTACTATTCACATCATAATGGAGCTAGACAATGATGAGCTTGCTATGAAAAAGATAAAAGCTAATTTGCTGCAAGCTGAAGGTATATTTAAAAAATACGGAATAAAGTATGAATCTAGATTACTCGACGACCATAAGTATCCAGATAATTTAGGTAAAGATACTATCCAGTATGCTGAGGAGATAGGTGCAGACTTGATTCTAATCATGACTAAATCTGAAACAGCTAAGTTCTCTGAACTCTTTGTAGGTAGTTATGCTGAGCAAATAGTGAATAGCTCACAGAAAACGCCTGTAATGTGTATCAATCCTAAACCTACAGGTGCATTAAGCACAGGAGGTTCTGGATTTTACTAGTAGAAATATAATAATACATAAAAAAATCCCAAGGGCTTTAGCTCTTGGGATTTTTTTATGTATCTAAGGTATAGGACTTAACTCCAAATATTCACTTTACGTGGTCTTGCTTTTTCTACCACAAGTTCTTTACCGTGAAACTCTTTACCATTCATTTCATCTATTGCCTTTTGGCCTTCTTCTTCTTTCAGAAACTCTACAAATCCTGTGCCTGTAGGCTCCTTGGTTACTCTATCATATATCACCTTGGCATATTCCACTTCTCCATACTTTGCGAAAAGCATTTCAAGGTAATGTGCATTGTAACTAGTCGGTAGGTTTTTTACTACTAAATTCATTGGTGCAAAAATATTGATTTTAATTTTTTAGAATACTTGAACGGAATAAATATTACCTATACCTGTAATATAATTTCTCCATCCTTCATTTTAATCACTCTATCCGCCATTGCAGCTAGATCTTCATTGTGCGTTACTATTACAAAGGTTTGACCGAAATCTTTGCGAAGCTCCAAAAACAAGTTGTGCAACTCTTCTGCATTTTCTGTATCAAGGTTACCACTGGGCTCATCCGCAAATATTACTTTAGGACTATTCATGAGTGCTCTAGCTACCGCTACTCGCTGCTGCTCCCCACCGCTTAACTCATTGGGTTTATGCTCTAGTCTAGACCCTAGACCTAACTTGTGCAGTAGCTCTGAGGCTCTAATCATAGCCTCTTTTTTAGATATCCCTTGTATAAGCCCCGGCATACATACATTTTCGATAGCTGTAAACTCTGGCAATAGGTGGTGAAACTGAAAAATAAATCCAATATTTTCATTTCTAAAAGCCGCCAACTTATTTGACTTAAGCTGAGAAACTGCTTCTCCATTGTATAATACTTCTCCTTCTTGAGGATGGTCTAGTGTACCCAACAACTGAAGTAAAGTAGATTTACCCGCACCACTAGGCCCAGTAATAGAAACTATCTCCCCCTGCTTTATAGATACATTAACAGATTTCAGAACCTGTAAACTACCATAACTCTTGCTTAATCCTCTACCTTCTATCATTTCTATTGATTGCAAAGAAAGTAAAATGTTGCTACACCAACCTTAGATTTTCAAAGCAACTAATTTCTGTAATTACTCCAACCTCCTCTTACTTTATAAATCTGAGAAACTCAGAACGGGTAGGCTCATTAAGAAACTGGCCAGATAATGCAGATGTTATAGTACTAGAAGTGACATCTTCTACTCCTCTACACTCCACACACATATGGCGAGCATCTATAGTTACTGCTACATCTTCTATGCTCAGTGTGTTCTTGAGAGCTTCAGCTATTTGCCTTGTTAGTCTTTCTTGCACCTGTGGTCGCTTGGCATAATACTTTACCAAACGGTGTATTTTGCTCAAGCCTATTACCTTGCCATTGGCCATGTATGCTACGTGAGCTTTACCTATAATAGGTACAAAGTGATGTTCGCACATGGAATACACTGAGATATTCTTCTCTACCAGCATTTGATTATATCCATACTTATTCTCAAAAAGAGTTACGCTAGGCTTATTTGCTGGGTTAAGACCGCTAAATATTTCTTTAACGTACATCTTTGCTACTCTATGGGGAGTTTGTTTTAGGCTATCGTCTGTAAGATCTAAACCTAGAGTTTCCATGATTACTTTGAAGTGCTTCTCTATAATCTCTACCTTTTCATCATCCGATTTTTCAAACGCATCCGATCTCATAGGAGTATTAAGCACGGCGTTAATATGGTGTATTTTATGTGGTTCTTTACTGTCCATCGTATTCTATAAAATTTCTATCTGTTTCGTATAATGTAATATGCAACTTTAGTGCATCGTCTAATTTAGCTCGTATTCTATGCCAAGCTATATAGGCTATATTTTCTGCTGTAGGTATAAGCTCCTCAAAATCTTGAACATCTAAATTTAAATTTTTGTGATCAAAACGTTGTGTTACTTCAGCTCTTATAACATCCTTCAAGACCTTTAAATCCATCAAGTATCCTGACTCTGGATCTACTTCGCCAGTTACCTTCACTATTAGTCTATAGTTGTGTCCATG
>DNBZ01000133.1 GCA_003484585.1 Bacteroidota bacterium
AAGAGTATTCCTATCACTTCTGAGATGCATCATATCCATTTTGGTATTATCAATGCAATTGCCTTATTGGGATTAGGAGGCTTGCTAGTACTTGGTAAAGTGAAGAGTAGTTTGCAAGTGTTTACAGTATTAGCCTTCATTGTGATATTCTTTTGTTTTCACATATTAAGTTCTAGAACAGGCTTACTGGCATTCTATGCAGCTGTATTCGTTAGTATTATTACATATGCTATACGATCGGGAAAGAGAAAGGTGATTTACATAGGAGTGGCAGCAATACCATTGATGCTTGTGAGTTCCTATTTTTTTAGTTCTTCTTTTCAGAATAAAGTACTAAATAGCATAGAAGACGTGCAAAGCTGGGGCAATCCAGAAGAAATAAACTACAAGTCTATGGCCATGCGTATAGAAGCATACAAGGTAGGTTGGCAGGTTATCTTACAAAATCCGATAGGAGTAGGAGCAGATGCAATGGATCAGAGCATACAAGAAACGTACGAGCAAAATGAGAGTGTGCTTTATAAAGAAAATAGAAAAGATCCACATAATCAGTTCTTAGAATTTGGCGTGAAATATGGATGGATTGGCATATTAGCCTTGCTATTCTTTTTTTATCAGTTGGTTAGACTCACTAAGCAAAGTTGGTTTCCTGTTTTAGGTTTAGTTACCTTACTTTTTGTAGCTATGCAGTTCGAGTCGTTGCTAGAGCGACAAGCCAGTATCTATACCATTGGATTATTTCTACCACTTTTTATCGTTCTTTTTAGTAAAAATGAAACAAATGGTACTACTCTGACGTAGTACTAATGATTTTGGAACTAATTTTGATACATATCACGTAAGATGAGATACTTAATAGCATTTACTTTACTCTTTTCTATATTTCTAGGTTTTGGCCAGGTATATGATAATGAGGATGACGAAGAGAACAAAGAATATGATACAAAATCAGACTTTTTTGATTACAAAAAAAGACTCTACCTAGGACTCAACAATTCGTTTTATGTCGATTTCATAACTTCTCCTGTAGGTACTTTTCAAATAGAGTATGCGGAGCCAGGAGGTGGTGTGCGGTATGAAGATGCAGCAGTGCAATCAAGATATCTTAGTTACTTTACTATAGCTATAGAGCCTAGATATAACCTAGTGGATTTCAAGGAAAACTTGGCTCTAGCCATGTCAGCTCAGCTAGCTGCTGGGTTTGGTAGTGCCTATGCCGCTTCAGAGTATGCGGCGAGTGCAGAAGGATTTGGTAATTTTCAGATTCCTGTAATGCTTAGACTATACTATGGTGCCAGTGCTACGCACGCAGCACAAGATGACTTTGGCGTAAATATAGGAGCCGGATATGAGCTCAATAAAATTGGACTTTTAAATTTTGCAGAGGATAGAAATCCAGATCTGAATAGAGCTTGGATAATGCCAGCAGTAGCACTAGGAGTGCATTTTTATAGAGGATCATCTCCTATGGAAGTGAACCTGAAATACGGTTTTGGCCCAATACAGAATCAGAAGATTGATAATTTCGGGAACCCGATACTTGGAAGACGCACAACCCGTGCGAACTCGATAAAACTAAGTTTTACGTATCTATTAGATAATTAGCCGTTACAAAATTATTACCTTTGACTCATTTATAATTAAAGGTGATTAATAGAGATATAAGCTGGCTTTCTTTTAATGAGAGAGTACTACAAGAGGCTCAGGACGAGTCTGTACCGCTAATAGAACGTATGCGGTTTCTGGGGATATACTCTAATAACTTAGATGAGTTTTTTAGAGTTCGCGTGGCTACTATACTTAGACTCAAAAAAGCACTTTTTTCTAAAGATAGTGAATTAGCACATCAGACCGGTCTCATATTAGAAGAAATACAAAGCAAGGTAATCACCTTGCAAGCAAAATTCTACAATACCTACGAGCATATTTTACTTCAGCTCAAACAACATAACATCCATATCAAGAATGAAAATGACCTAGACGAAGAGCAGGAGATTTTCATCAGAGACTTTTTTCTAAAGGAGGTAGAGTCCTCCATTACTCCAATAATCTTAGATAATTTAGAAAAATTCCCCTACCTAAAAGATAGATCCGTTTACCTATTTATTAGTTTCCTTAAAAAAGGCCATAAAAGACAATATGCTGTAATAGAGTTACCTACAGACGATATATCTAGGTTTTTGGTATTGCCAAGTGGTGCAAATGAGCAAAACATTATCTATCTGGATGATGTAATTCGATATAACATGAAGTACATACTTTCTATCTTTGATCCTACAGAGATAGAGTCGTACATTATAAAACTAACACGAGACGCAGAACTAGATTTAGATGATGATTTTAGCGAAAGCTATTATGAAAAAATTAATAAAAGTCTAAATAACAGAAAAAAAGGAAAGGTAGTCCGTTTGGTGCATGACAAGGAGATGCCACAGGAGTACGTTGAGTTCATTACTAAAAACATAAAGTTAAGTCAAACTACAAACCTAATACCCGGCGGTAGATATCATAATTTCAGAGATTTTATGGGTTTTCCTAGCTTAGATAGGCCAGATTTATGTTTTGAGAAAGCTCCTGTGCTAGAACACAGAGATATACAAAGTGAAACATCTATAATAAAGCAAGTAGATAAACAAGATTTCTTATTCCAGTTTCCATATCACTCGTTTGATTATGTGATAGATATAATACGAGAAGCTGCAATAGATCCTAAGGTGGTTGGTATTAAAATAAGCTTATACAGAGTAGCTCCTAAGTCTAAGATAATCAAAGCCTTAAAGAATGCCGCAAGAAATGGGAAGCAGGTATATGTGGTTATAGAACTAAGAGCGAGATTTGACGAAGAAGCAAACTTGGAGTGGTCTAAGAGTCTAAACGAAGATAATATTCAAATAGAATTTGGCTTAAAAGGATTAAAAGTTCACAGTAAATTACTGCTGATTCAGCGGAGGTCTAAAGAAACTATTAAAAACTACGCATTAATAAGCACAGGTAATTTTCACGAGAAGACAGCTAATATATATGGGGATACAGCTTATTTCACTGCAGACGAGCGTATAACGAGTGATGTAGCTCGCATATTCGAAATTTTTGACAAGCCATACTTGTCCTACGAGTTTAAGCATCTGCTAGTAGCTCCTATAAACCTGAGAAAAGGTATTTATGATCAAATAAATACACAAGTTCAAGTTGCAGATCTAGGTGGTAATGGACGTATTCTAATAAAAGTAAATAATCTAGTAGATGAAGGAATCATAAATGCCTTACTCGCTGCTGCTAAGTCTGGGGTGAAGATAAGACTCATAGTGCGTGGTGTGTGCAGTTTAGTGCCTACAGCAAATATTGAGGTACGCAGTATTGTTGGTAGATTTTTAGAGCATTCACGTATTTTTTGGTTTGGTGACGAAACGGTAGGTGAGCTATTTTTAGGTTCTGCAGATTTGATGACTAGAAATCTGGATGTTAGAATAGAAGCGCTTACTCCAATCTACGATATAAAATTAAAAGGTGAGCTCATAGACTATCTTACCCTACAATGGGCCGATAATCAAAATGCAAGAATAATAGATGCTGAGATGAGTAATGAGATGTACACCGACTCAAAGGAGCGTGTTCATTCGCAAGAAGATATGTATAAGCTACTCAGTAAATAGATTTTTGCCATCCATACCTAAAGCTTGTATCTGCAATAGTCCAAGTACGGTAGGGGCTATATCAATAGTGCCAACGGCCTTATTAACTATCTGGGCTTCTATATCCTTTCCTAAGAAAATAAGCGGCACGTGTGTGTCGTATGCATAGGGTGTGCCGTGGGTAGTGCCATTCTCTCGCATATCTATGAGATAGTGCTCTTTTGGCACTAAGCTAATGTAATAGCCATATCTAGGATCAAAGCTATTTCTCATAGCTTGCATATATTTTTTAGAATTATTTGATGAGTCGCTTAATTCTGTCATAGAATAAGTATCTGCTATATACGGCAGTTGTTTTAGTTTTTCTTGAAGCGATTTACAAAATACATCCATATCAATTCCTTGTTTAGCTAAGTAGCTCAATGCTGGCTCTACTCCGCTGTAATTGGCTTTAGATATAGTAGATTCAGTCAGGTTAAACTCCTTTTGTAAAAGAGCATCTATAGCTGCAATATCTTCCTCATATTGAGGTCTTTCTATTCTTTT
>DNBZ01000007.1 GCA_003484585.1 Bacteroidota bacterium
ATAGTTGGTTTGCTTGGGCCAAATGGTGCAGGAAAGACTACCACTTTTTATATGGTAGTAGGTTTAGTAAAACCGGATAGTGGTCGAGTTTTTTTAGACGATGAAGAAATCACTGGCAATGCCATGTACCAACGTGCTCAGAAGGGTGTAGGCTACTTACCACAAGAAGCTTCTGTTTTTAGAGATCTAACGGTAGAGGATAATATAAGTGCTGTGCTAGAAATGACTAATAAGTCTAAAGAGGAACAGCGTGAAAAAACAGAATCTCTTATTGCTGAATTTGGACTACAAAAGGTACGAAAAAACCTAGGCAAGGTTTTAAGTGGTGGTGAGCGTAGAAGATGTGAAATAGCTCGTGCACTGGCCACAGATCCTAAGTTTGTATTGCTAGACGAACCTTTTGCGGGTGTAGACCCTATAGCAGTAGAGGATATACAAGAAATAGTACAGAAGTTAGTGACTAAAAATATAGGAGTGCTCATCACAGATCACGACGTACAGGCTACGCTTAACTTGGTAGATAGAGCGTATCTACTCTTCGAAGGAAGATTGCTCAAAAAAGGGACTCCTAAAGAACTAGCAGAAGACGAGATGGTTCGTAAAGTGTACCTGGGTAAAAACTTTGAATTAAGACCATAAAAAAGAGACCTCATTTCTGAGATCTCTTTCTATAGATTATATATTTAGCTCTTTAAAAGTGGAAGAATACCCCAATGTAAGAAGTAGTAAATTTATTTGTAAATGTATAAAACGTGAATCTACCGTTATTACTTGCTTGGCCTAATGCTAACGTAATCTTTCGCAGGGCAGATTTGCTTGATTATTTGTTTTTCTGAATTGAAGTTATCAAAAATAGACAAGCCCCAATTGAAGGTGATTTAAATACACTTCTAAAGAGTCTATCTTAGTTTAGACTTCAAAATAAGGTTTTGATCTGCGAGAAGGGGCCTTGTAGGCTACCGATGTGAAGGAAGATTGCTCTTACTTTCCGAAATAGTCTCTCACCTTACCTTGGTAATATGGCTGAAGCTCAGGTGATACACTACGAAGAAGCTCAGTTTCTTTCTTTTTCTCGTCTAGATACTTTTGGATGCTAGGTGGTATAGGTCTCTCTTGCTCTTGGCCTTCGTTACTTGTACGCTTGTCATCTTGCTCCTGTTCACGCTCTGCTCGCTCGTGCTCGCTTAGCTTTATTTCTATCTGGTTTAGCTTTTGGAAGGTCTGGCTATTTAGCCTTTTGTTATATAGATCTTCTTCTAGGTCGTCCATCAAATCTTGGGTCTTTTTTAGGTCTCCTAAGCTGCCACCTTTTCCTTCTTTTTGTAGTTGTCCGTGCAGTTCTTGCAGCTTCTTACGTATAGCGGCTTGCTGTGCTGCCATTTCTGCAAACTCCTTACTTCCTGGTTTGCCTTGTCCTTTTTTCTGTCCCTCTTGGAGTTGCTTCATTTGCTTTGCTAACTCATCCTGCATTTTTTTAAGAGCATTGGCATTTGGCTTTTTACCTTTCTTTCCTCCTTTGCTACCTGGTTTTTTGCACTGGCTTTTTGGTTTGCCCTTATTCTCCTTCTGAGCTTTCATCTGCTCCTGCATATTTTTCAGCGTTTCACTCAGCATGAGAGCTAGGTTATTATAGCCCGTCATAGCGTACTGCTGGCTCACTATAGCATTGTTTGTATATCGCTCACCTAGGTATTCTAGGGTTTTTTCTAAGTTATCATTTACCCTCGCTACCTCTTCGTTTACAAAAGACTGAATCTGAATATTTCGTTTACTTAACGCTAGCAATGAGTCTTCTACCATTTTGGTTTCATCCTTTATTCTGCGTTGCTGCTGGCTTAGGGCTACATACTTTGGGCTATATCTAGGGTTTTCTTTAAAACCCTCTATTACCCTCTCTTGGTCAAAGGAGAGTTGTACCAGGTTTTCTAATATCTGCCGTAAATTATTGTAGTCTTCCTCTTGCTGCTCTTCCATGGCGTCTTCCATCTCTTGCTGCATCTGCTGAGCCATCTCTTGCATTTCTTCTGCTGCTTCATCCATCTTTTCAGAAGCTCCTTGGTTCTTGCCTTTCTTTTGCTGCTCTTGTGCTTCTTGTATCTTCTGGCTTACTTCTTCCTTTTTCTGCTCTTGTGGGCTTATGTCCTTGGGCGATTCTAGCTCCTCATTCTTTTTTTGGATATCTTCGATGTCCTTTTTTACATCTTCAAATTCTTTTTTGATTTCCTCCTGCTTCTTTTCTAGCTCCTCGTTTTTACCCTTTTCCTTTTTTGTTTTTTCGCTTAGCTCTTTCTCTTTCTTTGCGAGTTCATTTAGCTTGTCTATTGTTTCATTGAGCTTTTTTTCTAGTTCTAGTTCTTTGAAAAGTTCGAGCATACGGTCCATCTCCTTGCTCATTTCTTTCTCACTAAATTTAAACTCTTCCATGGCTTTTTGTAGCTCATCTTTCCTGTTCTCATCTAGCAGCTTTTGTATCTTTTCCATGAGCTTACGGGTCTCATCGTCTAGCACATCTTCCATAAGTTTCTCTAGTTCTTTCTGCTTCTCAAGCAGATTTTCCTGTATTGGATTAAACTCTTCTTCTTTTTGATTTTTTTCTAAGTTTTTCTGAATGGAGTTCTTTATTTTTTCTTGTATTGCTTTTTGCTTGTCTAGTAGGTCTTGTATTTTCTTTTTGTCATTCCAATCCAGATTCTTCTTTTCAGTAAGCATTTTTTCAATGCTATTGATTTCTTTTTCTAGTTCTGCTGCTTCTGCCTGAGCACCTGCCATGGAGCTCTTTATTTCTTTGTTAGCCTCTTCAGTCTGGTCCTTTATTTCTTTTAGCGATGGAGCTTTGTATGTAGCTTTAGGTGTTTTGGAAGCCTTGGCTCCGTTTACACCATCATTATCCCATACCGTAAAATAGTATTCTATTTCATCTTCAGCTTGTACATTTAGAGCACTCAAGTTCCAATAGTGATAGAAGTTTTGTTTCTCTAGCGTAGGATTTATTGTAATAGGCAATATTCCAGATTTGTTTCGGTTTGCCACCGAATCAGATTTTATAAATTGGTAGTGAAACTGTAGCTTGGTAAATCCGTGGTCGTCTGCTACATCTCCTAAGAAGTAAAATACCTTGTTGCTAAGACTATCATTTTTTCTCTCTACAGTTATCTGTGGATACTCATCTGGTATTACATTTATTTGGTAAAAGACAGAATCTCCTTGGTTCACATCATCATTGCTAGTGTTTACCTTTACTAGGGAAGAACGCATAAATCTCTTGGTATAAGTAGTCTTATTCTGTTGCGGTAGTAAAAGCTTTTTTTCTGGACCTATGGTTATTTTTTGAACATTTTTGGTGTCAAATTTCCACTCAATGATAGAACCTTGAGGCACGTTTAGTTCGCCCATATTTCGTACAGACTCATTAGCTATACCTAAATATTTAGGGTAGCGTATAGTAGCACTGTAGCCTACTAAGCTTGGTTTTAGTGCGATATTAAGATCGTATTCTTTACTGCTAAAGCCCCCCGCTTCAAAATAGAGACTTTGTGACTTTTGGATGTTACTCAGATTATAGCTGAAAATTCCTACTCCGTTAGTTTTCATCTTATAGCGTTGCTTACCTATATGGATATAGGCATCTTGAGGTATTTTGTCGCCAGATATTTCAAGTGGTATAAGCACATCTTGATTCTGGATCGCCTGCTGTTTCTCTATCTCACAGCTGAAAGTGAACGGGGCTTCTATTTCGAAATGCTTCCCAAAGTTTACTATTCTTTCGCTGCTTTTTTTGAACCCTGGGCTTACTATCAGAACTACAGCCAGAATCACCGCTGGTAAGAGGCCGTATTTTATGTATTCAATATTTTTTTGAAAAGGAATGGCACTTATAAAAGGAACTTTGCCTAGTTCGGAAGTTCGTTGTTCTATGCTGGCAAGTAGAAGTGTGCTATTTTTTAGTTTGGCATCTTCTTGCAGCTGTAGCGTATTTAGTAATTTGTCTTGTACCTCAGGAAAATGATTGCCTATGAGAATAGACGCTTCCTTTACTCCGAATTTTCTAGATATATTGACAAGCCCTAGAATAGGTCTTACTATGTACCATACCAAAGTGCCAATGGAAACGGTGATAAAAAGGTAAAATAAAGCAGTACGCGTAGTGCTACTAAATCTTCCGAAATACTCTAAGAAGCTTAAGCTAAAAAATGCGATAAGTACCAGCGATAAGGCTATGATAGCTCCTTTGAAAAGCTGGTTTTGATAGTACTTTTTTATAAAGTGCTCTAATTTATGTATGAGTGTAGCTGCTTGCAATGTGCCTTTTTGTCCTCCTGTATAACGCAAAGATAAGTTAATTGTTGCTACGTTCAAGTGCCTCTAGGGCCTCTTTGTAAGTCACTATTTGGTCATCTATTCTGCCAACGATAAATGCTGAGTTTATGCCCATTCTCTTGAGGTCGCTTTCAAATACTAGTGTTTTTTTGAAAGAACGAAATCTGCCGAGTAAAAACTTTGAAGTGCCGTTATGCTTTTCGTGTCTGATGTTGGCTAAGTTTTTATTGTATTGGTCTAGATTGAAGTCAGTGAACGATCCTATTTGTACTTCGAAAAATATTCCGATAGGTGGATCCGAGTTTTCGCTCAGTATTTCGTTTTCTGTTTTTAGTATATAAATTTTGTTTTCTAGAGAATCTTGCAGAAAACGTGTCCCTTGCATTGATTTCTCTGTTTCGACAAGTGCTTGTTTGTAGTGAGACAGGGTAGATATCTTACCTTGTTGCGAGATTAATTTATACTGGCTTATGGCTCCCCATAGCAAAGCAATGGCTGCTGCTAAAAAAAGGAATGCTATAAGATATACGTGGTCGCCGTTTACTTAATTCTACCTGATCTTCTATGTAAGAAGAAATGGACTTGCCGTGTATAGTACCATCTAAACTGAATTTCGAGTTCTCGGCACTCGTATTGTATTCTATTTTCATTCGGGGTGACTGTAAAATTAAGGAAAGAGACTATATTTCATAAGGTTTTCACTTATTTTCGTAGTCTTATATGATAAAAAAGCTTTTGTTCTTCTTAATTCTTCCATTACTTCTAGGTGCAGGCGTGCCAGAAGAGCACAAACCCAATAAAATCGATTGGTTAGATTTTAATACAGGTTTTTTGAAGGCACAAAAAGAAGGTAAAATAGCTATCATAGATTGCTATACAGAGTGGTGTGGATGGTGCAAGGTGATGGACAAAAAAACCTTTTCTAATGATTCCATAGCGGCTAGAATGAATGAAAAGTATATTGCTATTAAATTTAATCCAGAGTTGCCAGGTAAGTATTGGACGGGTACTGATTCGCTCACTGGGAGACAAATGCTAATGGCACTTTCTAATAATAAACCAACTGGATATCCTACTTTTTTCTTTTTCGTTCCACAAGATAAAAAGATGTTTCAGGTGCCAGGTTATAAAGATGTTGAAGGTTTAAATGAAGTCTTTGATAATGTGGAACGATATCAAAAAGCGGCGACATTAAAATCGCCATAAGCAAAAAAATAAATTGGGTAGAAAAAAGAAAGATCGGCAGATGCATTTCGAAAATGTAGAACTGCTGGCTGCAGGTGGCGAAGGACATGCCTTAGCTAAGTTAGACGGTAAAGTGGTGTTTGTAAAATATGGAGCACCTGGAGATTTAGTAGACATTCAAATAGTAGGGCGTAAGAAAAAGTTTAGTCTTGCTAAAATTACTAAAATTCATAAGGAGTCAGAGCTAAGAGTAGAACCTTTTTGTGAGCATTATGGAGTATGTGGTGGCTGCAAGTGGCAGCATATAGAGTACCCAAGCCAATCTCAATTAAAAGAGCAATGGACGCACGACTGTTTGACTAGAATAGGGAAAATAGAAGTAGCTGAAACGTTGCCTATACTAGGTGCTGAGCAGCAACAGTTTTATCGTAATAAAATGGAATATACCTTCTCTAATAAGAGATGGCTGTATGATGATGAGAAGCTGGAAGATTTAGAACATACTAATGCATTAGGTTTTCATGCTCCGGGTCGTTTTGATAAAGTATTAGCTGTAAATAAGTGCTGGCTGCAAGATGATAAAGGAAATGAAATTAGAAACTTCGTATTCGAATATTGCATAGCAAATGATTATTCTTTCTATGATCTGAAAGAGCACACTGGACTTATGCGTAATCTGATGCTCAGAAATACCAAAGCCGGTGACTGGATGATAAATGTAATCTTTGCTAAAAACGAGGAGACAAAAATTCAAGATTTACTGAAAGCGATAAAAGAAAAGTTTGAACCTAAAGCACTGAACTATTGTATCAATGAAAAGATGAACGATAGTACATTTGATCAAGAGTTTATTTCCTATAGTGGAAGCACAGATATACAAGAGGAATTAAGTGGGTTGACCTTTAATATTTCTCCGAAATCTTTCTTTCAGACTAATCCAGTGCAGGCAGAAACATTGTATCAAGTGGCTCTAGACTTTGCAGATATACAGTCTACAGATGTAGTGTATGATTTGTATTGCGGTACAGGTACCATCACTTGTGTAGCAGCAACTAAGGCTAATAAAGCCGTAGGAGTGGAGATAGTAGAAGAGGCCATAGAAGCAGCCAAAGAAAATGCGAAGCTCAATGGAATAGAGAATACCGCCTTTCTTGCAGGTGATATGAAAGATGTATTCAATACAGATTTTTATAACTTGCACGGTAGCCCAGATATTATTATCACAGATCCACCTAGAAGTGGTATGCACCCTAAAGTGGTAGACTATTTACTGGAGATAGCTTGTGCTAAAATAGTGTATGTAAGTTGTAATCCTGCTACACAGGCTCGCGATTTAGAAATGATGTCTAGTAAATACAAAGTGACTAAAAGTAGAGCGGTAGATATGTTTCCGCAGACACATCATTCTGAGAACGTAGTGTTGTTAGAGCTTATATAGATTAAAGCTCTAGTGCCATCTCGTAATCGTCCATTATATATCCGTTTCCTATATCAAATACAACCTCGCGTTTTTTCGTGAAGCCCATCTTTTCATAAGATACAATGGCATCATGGTTGTATTTGTTTACGGTTAGCCGAATGGAATTTAGCCTCATTTCGTGAGCCTTGCTCGTGACGAAATTCATCATCTTTTTGCCCAAGCCTTTGCCACGCTCATTTTGGAGTAGGTATATTTTACTTAAAAAAAGAGTCTGCTCCTCTGCTTTGATACTGAGGTAGCCTAAATCGTTTTCAGATTGTAATAGAAAATAGTGAGAACCCTCAGCTATTTGAGATGTAATAGTTTCGGCAGACTGAAACGTGTTTAACATATAGTCTACCTGCTCCTTGCCTATAATAGGCGTATAGTGCTGTGTCCAGATAGTTGTGGCTAGAGTAGCCACTCTGGCTATTTCTAAATCAGTATTTACAGGAGTTAGTTGAGAATTATTTATTCCCAAAATTATATCCTAAGCCAAAACTCACTGGCATATAAAACTTTTGGTATTTACCCTCTTGGTATAGTGAGTAAAATGGCGAACCTATGTTGTTTCTTTTTACAAGATTAGCATCCGTTTCTGGGTCTAGTTCAGACACATTTACATTACTCCAACCCATCCCTGCATTTACATCAAAATATAGTTTATCTGCTAGTTTTGTTTGTGCTCCTAGCATAAAATAGATCCCTGTACGTACTCTAGAATATTGATTAATCGAGGTCTTATTTCCGCCACCATTGGTGAAATAGTATTCGTCTTCTTTATCAAAACTTACATAGCCCCCATCTATACCTACTCCTATAAATATACCTTCTGCTGCTAGACTAGCTGCTTGTCTGCGTTGCTGATAAAAACGTAACTCTATGCCGCCTTCTACACCGTAGTTCATATCTAGATAGTTGATGCTATTAAAAGGTACTGTAAGATTAAAATTTACGGTAGGTAGGTTATTCTTACTCTGTTTCATAGGCGATATCTCATAGCCTAAGTGCAGTTTCTGAACACCGATACCCATTAGATTTAAAGCATCTAATTTTAGTATTTTGTAATCTCCTTTTTGTATTGGTGATGCATCATCTTGTGCATTTGATACAGTGCTGATGCCGAATAGTACAAGCGAAAATAGTATGATTGATTTTTTCATATTTGGTTATTAGTTCTAGTTCAAATATATCTATTGTCTTTCAATGGAGCTCAATTTTGTGAGTCTGCCATTTGCGGCGTTTATTTCATATTGGGTTACCCCAGTTACAGATACAACTATCAAAACATTGTTTTTTACTATGACATCATAGCATCCAAATAAGACGTCTGAATGCACCAGTGAAGAACCTGCTCTTGGGTTGCTGATGTCGTATGTGTT
>DNBZ01000168.1 GCA_003484585.1 Bacteroidota bacterium
TGTGAAAAATCTAAAGTACAAAGGGGTTGGGGGATTTAACTATTCTCTCAAGTTTGAAAATAATGAAGTACAAAGTACAGTAATCAAAACAAAAGGTAATAAACAATTAGCTCTGCTTTTGGAGTTAAATGCTAAAATTGCCAAGGATCAAAAGAATAAAAATGAATGTTACCCTTCATCAGAGTTGAATCTAAGTAAGGGCAGGCGAGCTACGTTGATAATTAACACATTGCCATAATCGAAATAAGCTCGACTAAATCACTCATAACTGCAATATAAAAAGCATCCGTCGATAGATGGATGCTTTTTTGTATCGATCATATAGATTTCATATTTATAATTCAAACTAAACATTTACTTTGCGTCTATGTCTACAGATTCAACAGCATCAAAAAGAATAGCATTACACGATAAGCACGTAGCACTAGGTGCTAAAATGGTTCCATTCGCAGGGTTTGATATGCCATTGCAGTATGCAGGTTTAGCTCCAGAACATCACGCAGTACGAAATAGCGTAGGCATGTTTGACGTGAGTCATATGGGCGAGTTTGGGGTGAAAGGAAAAGACGCTGAAGCTTTAGTGGCTTGGATCTGCTCTAATAACATAAGTAAGGTTGTAGATATGCAAGCTCAGTATAACTGCATGCCAAATGATGAAGGTGGAATCGTAGATGATCTAATAGTCTATAGATGGAACTCAACTGAGTATACGCTCGTAGTGAATGCAGGCAACATAGCCAAAGACTGGGATTGGATAATGAAGCAAAAAGAGGCCAAAGGTTTCGATTGTGAAATAGAAGATCAATCAGACGATGTTTCTTTACTTGCGGTGCAAGGTCCCAATGCTATTAAGGTTTTGCAAAAACTTACAGATGTAGACCTAGATGCTATCCAGTTTTATCATTTTGCAGCAGGAGATTTGGGTGGCAGTACGGATGTCATAATTAGTAATACAGGATATACTGGGTCAGGAGGTTTCGAGCTTTATGTATGGAATAAGGATGCTAGCATGGTGTGGGACGCAGTAATGGAAGCGGGCAATGAATTTGATATTATACCTTGTGGCCTAGCTGCTAGAGATACGCTTAGACTAGAAAAAGGATATTGCCTCTATGGTAATGATATAGACAATACTACGAGTCCTATAGAAGCTGGACTTGGCTGGATTACCAAATTTGCGGAGCCATTTAATAATCAAGCATATCATAAAAACTTAAAAGAAAATGGTGTAAGCCGTAAGCTGGTGGGTTTTGAAATGGTGGAACGTGGTATTCCAAGACAGCATTATGTATTAGTAGATGCTGAGGGTAATACTATAGGAGAAGTAACCAGTGGTACTCAGAGCCCGTCACTAGACAAGGCTATAGGTATGGGGTATGTGAAGCCCGAATATGCTGCGGCAGATTCGGAAATTTTTGTGCAGATACGTAATAAGACTGTAAAGGCTAAGACAACCAAACTTCCTTTTTTATAGTCTTAAGGATATGAAAATAGTTTTAAGTTCTGTACTGCTTTGTTTTACGCTTCTAGCATTTGCCCAAGAAGAAGATTCTTCAAAAGTCACTTTGCGAGCATGAGACTAGCAAAAATAAAAGTAAGGTGCTAAAAATCCTGTTGAAAGACTATCTTGGCATTTTGAGCATTGAGCTCAGGCATGGTATTCGTTATCTGTACTAGTGGACTACCAGCTAGTACCAGCTCGCCCTCCGTCACAAAAGTCTGGTCTAGTATTCCGCTTACCGTTGAGTGTACCTCGTATAGACTGTCTGGCTGTATGGTGACAGATGAATATACCGACTCGGTAAGACTTGTTATTTTTGGATTAATACCGTCTGGATCCCTTTTGCAGGCTGCCATTGTGCTAATGAGTATGAGGAATAAACTTATGTTTTTCAAGGTGTTACTTTGTTTTAAAGTGTGCAAATTTTAACATAATATTAAAGTTAGTGACCTAAGTACCTAAATTTCTGAAGCTATAATGAATATCAAAGATAGTCAATTGCTTTAGTGGATTGTCTGATGTCGGTCAGTTGCTTAACTGAGTAATATCAGCAGCTAAGATACGGTGCTTAACACTAATTTCGTGCTATGTCTACCGACTTATTCGAAGTACGCCTGCGGTTCAAAAAACTAGTGCCAGAAACACCTGAGCAACTTGTAGAAAGTGTAAAAATAGTACTTGTAGAAAATCAAGATAAGATAGTGGGCCGAATTACTCATAATACTATTAGAATACGAATAGTAGAACAAGATAGGCACTTCTGGTCTCCGGAACTTTCGCTAAATCTGGAAGAGACGGGACTAGGCACTGAGGTGCGTGGACTATATGGACCCAAACCTGATATCTGGTTAGGCTATATGTTTACGTATTTTTTTTTAGGATTTGTCACTATGGTAGTATCTGTCATAGGCTTCTCTAGGTATAATCTGGGTCTGTCTAGCTACATTCTGTGGCTGGTACCCTTTGTGCTAGGTGGTATCTTTGTACTTTGGCTTACTAGTCGCACAAGACAAAGGCTTGGCAAAGACGAAGTAAATCTCATACACGGGCTTATAAAGCCGAGTGTGTTAAAGAGTGGAGTGGATGTGGAGGAGTGAGTAACGGACTCACTATTTTCTAAGTAGAGAAATGGAACACTTGAATCTGACTGCCTATTGCTTTCAGCACCCTCAATACTAGTGGTAAATTATAATCTCTACTTCTTATAATAGGCACCAAAGATAATCATCATCTCATCTGTGCTTAGAAGTCCGAAGTTCAATGTTTTGTTAGTAGTGTTATTGTAGGTAGCTACACCACGCAGCCCTTCTCCAGGAGAAAGCTCCAAAGGCGGGTCAAATTGTTTTATCTCTGGATGCTCCCAATCTGCAGTATAGTATATCAGTTCGCCATCGCGAGCTCCACCTTTTATGAAAATTTCAAACTCGGTCATTTGCTTATGTGCATGAGCGGTAAGCATAAAAATACTGCGAGTATCATTAAACGAATAATCGGACGTGAGCGTAGTCTCTTTATTTGCGGGCAGATTAATAGATCCTCTATTTAAAAATAGATTTTGAGCTTCGTATTGTACTTGAGATTTGTCAACAGTGTGCAGGTTTACATATACTTCTCCTGTAATGTCTTGTGTTCCATAGTTTACATAATGTGAGTTTAGATCAAGCCCTTTTCCAGCAGGAATCTTTTGAGCTACTCCCTCTGGGAATTTATAATCGGTATTTCTAAACTGGGTGCCAAACATAAAAATATGGTCTGCTATACTTTGAAATGTGCTACCTATAGCGTTTCCATTTTCGTCTCGGATATCTCGTAAAACGTCTTGTTCTGGTAACGTAGCATTGTCTGCGAAATCATATAAGATAAGATGATGTGTGCCAGTTCTCATAGCGGTTTCTATATGGTTTACATAGATGTCCTGGGTGTTTCCCAATAATTTATAAGAATAGAGTTCACGCTCGAAATCTGTTTTTATATTGAAAGGACCCAAGTGAAATTATACACCTGAAGAAGGTGGAGCTAATACATGGAAAGTAGTATCTAAGATAAAATAAGAATCGTCATCTAGTAAAGAAATGCTGGCTACTTCGCTAGTTTTAGGGGCTCCTGCCACTATCCATTGGCCTATGAATTCTATTTCTCCGTTGGTCAAAGGAATGGCTCCTGGAGGCATTATTTCACCATATTCTGGATGGTCTTCATAAAAATGTTCTTGATTTGGAGCATTTACTTTTTCCCAGAAAAAGCTTTTTGATAAACTTTCTAATCCTGCTGTACCTATCAACTTATAACCATCCAAAGCTGCAGCTGTATTGTGAGGTGTTTTATCTATTAGCATAGCATAGGCCACATCAGAAGTCAATATTAAATTAGATTGATTTGCCTGGCTACTACCCGCTACATGACAAGAGATGCATTTGGTATTCAATATGTTTTGTTGAATTACGTCCCACGTTGCCATAGGTTCGGCTTCTACTTCTGGCTTATCCTTGCAGCTATTTACGAAAACTAGAAGAAAAAGGCTTAATGATAGAGTGATAATGTATTTCATATGTGAGGTAGAATTTAGTTAACGCATAAATAGTATTGTAAATTACGAAGATAGTTTTTCTTATTTACACTTGCCATAATCACGAGCTACTTCCTCAGCGGCTATTGGCTATGCACTATACACATTGTTGTAGGGCGTTATTCTATTAACCCCTTCAAAACCCCATTCACAAAAGGAAGCATACCAGTTGGTCCTGAATTCCAATCTTTCATATGTACTGTAGTTCCTTTACTGGTTTCAAGAACAAACTTAACAATTTCTAGGCGATCTTCTATAGGGATTCCAGCTCCCATTATTACTATATCAATATTACTTTTACTGAAGAAATCTTTAACCTCCTGAAGGCTAGTCCCACTGAATAGGTTAATATTTTTTTGATGGATTCCTGTTTCGATAGAAGGGATCTTAATTCCTAACCGCCCGAGTAATAAACAGTTCTTTTGCATGGTATAGGGATTTTGCTATTTCCGATTGACCCATTTTGGGGTAATGATAACCGAAGCCAATCCAGCGATAAGGTGCATGGGGATGGTTAATAGGGCAAATCCTTCGGGTGCTGAATTTCCATCAGAAAGTTCAGTCATATTTATTGGCCCCATTAAACTCAAGAAGGTAAAAACAACCCCTGCGATGATAAAAATGAAGGTTCCCTTTTTGGTTAAGCGATGGAGGACAAAGTAGACAAACCCGCCAACCAACAATCCCAATATGGATGATGCGGTAACTGACCCAATATTAATAATTTCCGGCACTTCATTTCCCGTTATTAAAGGGTAAACAAGCAGCCTAGATATTGTTCAGTATGGCAGCAACCACACCAGCTATCAATCCAGCCAAAAGAGACCTGCCGATTATGGGTTTTTGTTGTCCATTTTTTGTTTCCTTCATGATTTCATTTATTTTTTAGCTGGCATTTGACTAATTATCTTTTCAACTTTCCACAATACCGCTTTTTCATTGGTAAAGTCAATCATTTTTGCAGGATTTCCGTCTGGCGTTCTTTCAATCATATACAAAGGAACTTGAGGTTGTAATTCCTTTATAAAATTTTCCATTTCATCCCTAGTCTCATCAGGTAATCCTGCACCTATTACTATTAAATCAATGTCTCCATTATTCAAGTTTTTTTCAATGAGTTCCGTTGAATTTGCGCAGACAATATTCCTGTCAAATTTGGCTAATTCATTTTTTAGAATTTCCATCACGTCAAGGCTTCTGCCTATTAATAAAATTTTTGGTTCCATAACTATATCTATTTTATTGGTTTGTGCTTTTGTGTTAAAGACCATTAAAATTAACAGTCCAAGTGTAATGTGTTTTTTCATATGCTTCTTCATAAGAAAACAAAGTTAAACATTATAGTTGGAATTCCAACTATAATTGTTATTTTTGATTGAAAAAATGAAATTAATACAATCAGGAAATGAAAAACGCTAAGCTATTAGGTCGATTAACAGGCATCCTTTATCGAAAATCCACCACCTATTTTCAGAAGGAGTTCAAAACATTTGGACTAGGGCATAGCCAGGGGAAAGTCTTGAGGTTTATAGATTTGAATGGAAAGGTCTTGCCTAAACAAATTGCAGAATATTATAATCTTGATAAGGGTAGTGTAACGAGTTTGATAAAAAGTTTAGAGAAAAATGGATTTTTGGAAAGGGAGTCCCATCCAACAGATAACCGTTGTTTCTATCTAACCTTAAGTTCAAAAGCAAAGGAAATAATGCCTGAATTGAATCAAATTTTTGAGAATTGGGCGAGTAAGTTGGTTAGTGATTTTTCAGATGAAGAAAAGAACTTATTAATCGGAAGTTTACAAAAAATGATCGATAATGTTTCCTTCTAATGCACTACAACATTAGTATAGACGCAACTCACCACAAAACATGCGTCTATTTTTACTATCTACGCAACTTTGAATTAGTTGATTGATATAATTAAAAAGCATTATTCGGTGAGTGGGTACGTTTATTCTCATATCGTATTCTCAAAAATATCCCTTTCTTACAATAAATCCAAAGAACTCTTTAAAGTTGTCCTCCTACGTTGCTTTTCGTCGGACATGTATTGTTGATATTGATTACACGAGTGTATATGTCTGTAGTCTTGCTGCTAGTATGACCAAGAGCATTTTGTGCCCTCCGGAGGCGGGCAAGTTATACCTGCGGCAAATAAGGTGTCGTTCTAGCTTATTCCTACAGACCCCAATTGTAAAAATACCACACCCGTTGTACCCTATCACATCATACTTTGACTTAAATTTAATATTAGACTTAATCCCGATAAGCTACCTTTGTACTATGAGTCTTGCAGAACAAATATCAGAACAAATGAAAACGGCTATGAAAGCCAAAGATGCTGTTTCCCTTAGAGGTCTTAGAGCTATAAAATCTGCCCTTATGCTACTAGCTACCCAAGAAGGTGGTAAGCCAGTGACCGCAGAAGATGAGATGGCTACTCTAGTGAAAATGGCGAAGCAACGCAAAGACTCACTCACCATATACAAGGAGCAAAATAGAGAAGACCTGGCCGTGATAGAGGAAGAGGAGCTTGCCGTGATAGAGAAATTTCTCCCTGCTCANNATGAGCGAAGAAGAAGTAGCTGCAGAAGTGAATGCTATAATAGCTCAAACGGGTGCTAGCTCCATGAAGGATATGGGCAAGGTAATGGGTATGGCAAATGGTAAACTAAAAGGCCGTGCAGATGGTAAGATGATTGCCGATATG
>DNBZ01000172.1:0-5140 GCA_003484585.1 Bacteroidota bacterium
TTTATAAAATAGGTTCTTCCTGGACTTACGGAGATGAATGTAGTGCTCGGTGTATGAGCTCCTACTTCTGTAGTATTGGCATTTATATTTATCACACCCAATACATTCCTTGCCCCTAGAGTTACTCTTAGTTTTTTATTATTAAAGCTCTTGTTCAGGGTGAAATCTAGCATAGAGTAAGCGTCTTGCTCCTGCACATTTACATTGGCACTATCTGTATTACTAAATACGCGAGACACCTCACCAAAGTAGTTGAAAAACAGATTAGCAGACAGGTTATGCTTCTTCCAGCTGTAAGTAGGATTTACTACCACCTGCGGTGAAAAGAAAAACTCTTTTTTAGCTCCCTCTACCCCATTGTAAACCCCTGTGTAGTTTAGCGAAGCGTTTAGTCCAAAGTCTTTGTATAGAACCTTCTGGCTTATGTCACCACCTACAGATTGATACTTGCCTATGTTGCCATACTTAGCTTGAATAGGTCCTGTAACTATTAGTTCAATTTTATTTTCTATGTTATTATAAAAGCCATCTACCGTAGTACTCATCTTAGCTTTCCCCTTAGTATAATACTTTAGATAACTCGCTGTAAATGAGTGTGAAGTCTCAGACATTAACGTACTATCACCAAACACTTCATGACGACTATCATTAAAGTCAAGGTATAATTCTTTGAGTGACGGAGCTCTAAAACCTTTACCGTAAGCCACTTTTAATATCTGTGAATTTGGCAGATTAAACTTCGTCTGTAATGAGTAGAGTATCGGCGACTCAAAAGCTGAGTTATACGCATATCTTACTCCTCCTCTTATGAGTGCATAGCTGGTTAGTTGTTTCTCTGCACTGGCAAATAGTGCCGCATCTAGCTGCTCTTGTCTGCTGTCTTTTATTCTACTTCCAGTCCCTACTTCATAGTTGCCATCAAAGCCGATGAGTGTTTCTATGCCCTTCGTTTTAGCTTTATCAAAACCGTAAATGGTTCTAAATACAGATGCATTAAACGTTTGTGTGTCTTGCTCTGCCTCTCCTGCTACTAGCACTTCTTCTAAGGTCACTAGGTTACGGTAGTATTTATTTTTTATTCTGTTAAAATTATTATTTCCCAGAATCATTTGTAGGCTAGACTTCCCTATCTTGTTAGAGTAGCTTAGGCTATTGTCAAATCGTTGATTGGTATAATGCTGATCTACTGCGGCTTCTTTGTACGGCAATAATGGAGCTCCTCTATCTAGCAAATTAGAACGCAACAACTCACTTCTTACGTTTATGGTCGCATTTTTATGCTTGTAGCTGTACTGCACACGACCCGTATATTGCTCTTTTGGTATCCAGTCAAATGTTCTGTCTACATCATTGGCACTCCAACCTGTGAACATTGTTCTACCTCCACTTAAAGTGACAAAGTGATTTTTGAATGACTTAGAAGCTGTTCCCGTGAGAGCATACTGTCCATCCGTCTCATAGTTTGTATTTAGATTAAATCTTGGTTTCGTATTGGTATTATTGGTAACTATATTGATAGTGCCTGCCAGAGCATTACTACCGTATATTACAGACATAGGGCCTTTTATCACCTCTATTTGTTTAACATTTTCTAGGTTAAATTGCTCTAGGTCAAGCTGATTAAACAAGCGACCGATAACTGGCACACCGTCTATCAGTAGTTTTACATTATCTCCACCTATCCCCATCATAGTAAGGCCGGAGGATCCTATGGCATTATCACGGCTCATACGAATGTTGTTTTCGAAAGCTAGTGCGTCTCGTAAATCTACCGCTCCTAGTTCTTCTATTTTTTCGGCACTTATTTTAGAAATATTGAGAACCGTATTATTGAGTGATTTTTTGGAATGGATATCGGTAACGATCACTTCGTCTATAACATAGTAATTTCTTTGTAGCTGTATAGTATACTTGGTATTAGGATAGACTACTACAAACTGAGTGTTGTAGCCTTTTGCATAAATTGTTACTTTTTGAGAATTTTCAGATTTGAAAGTAACTTCTCCATTCAGAGAGAATAACTTTAGCGTGTCATCCTTTTCACCTTTAGCCAATAGGCCAAAATCTACAGGCATAGACGTCTCTCCATCTAGTGCCTTAATAGTAATTTGTCCCCACGAAACCGCAGGGACAAACATTAAAATTAATAGCATGTATATCGTCTTATTCAAAGATTACTCGCTGAGTACTTGTAGCATTTGAAGTACTTAATTGTAAGAAGTAGATCCCTTTAGCTAAGTCTTTTGTATCAAATCTTGTAGCGTCGAAAGCATTCACAGTTGTCTGAAGTATTACTGCTCCTTGTGCGTTAAGCAACATAATATTAAGTCCTTCATTCTCTTTATTTGAAATGTTTAAAACGCCATTGGTAGGATTTGGGTACACACTAGTGTTCAAGTTAGCATGCTTCTCAACGCTATTTACTCCTGCTTTTATTTCCTCTGTATTAAATACGTATTTTCCAACAGCTCCACCTTCGTATCCTGTGAACCATATTTTCCATACTGCACCACTCTGCGTACGTACGAAATATGCTAGATCTGCGGCAAACTCATACTGAAAAGTCCCACGGTTAAAGCTTTTCCAATCGTATCCTATCTCTGTGATAGAAGTGCCCCAAGAAAGTGAAGAAGTATCATTACTAGTCACATCTTCTCCTGCACGCTCAGCCACTTCGCATCCTGCATTTATTTTCACACCACTAACAGCCATATCTCGGCTAACGGGTCCTTGCATTACTGTAGTGACATATTTAGTAAATAGGATATCCCACGCTTTTGTATCCGCATTAGAATAATCGAAATCTCCTGAACTAAGATTTAGTAAAGCAAAGTTTTTTGCCGCTGACTCTTCTTTCGACTTAGCATACTCGTATGACTTTTCATTGCTACCATCTAACATAGCAGTTCTAAAAAACCAAACCCCTTCACTATCTAGTTTATCTATCACCACTTTAAGATAATCTCCTGTCTGTGTTTTCACAATAAACAATCTATTACCCAATATATCGTGAGTATTCGTATTGTAAATTCCCCATCCATAGTCAGGGTGATTGGTTCCTTGATTACTAAAAGCACCAAAAGCCCAAGTTTCTTCTGAGTTGTAGATATTCTTAAAACTAAAACCTGAAGTATCTACAGTACTCCAATCAGCTGTGTCTGCACTGTATAGATATAATTCTACACCAGCATTTTCGTTGATCATAATACTAGAATTCATTAAGTCTGAAGTAAGACCTATGTCCCATAGCGTTCTGTCTAGTGACACTTGTGTTCCAGATTCAAAATCGTAATACACATCGCTTGCACCACCAGTAGTTACAGAGTCCGCTGATTGTGCATTAACTATCAAAGCTGCTAAGATAAAGATGCTTGTAAATGTTTTTTTCATTTCTTGTTGTTAATTTATGGTGCAAATGTGGTGCTAGACTGGCTGACTAAATAACCAATACAGAAATAAAAATACCCCGAAACAAAAAAACTGTATGAGCATTGTCATAATTATAAATGCTCAAAATCAGGCACTTACCCTATATCAATCATTTTTAGCTTATTTTTGTCTGCATAGAAATAACCCAAAATGAGCAACGAGTCCATCGAATTAAAAATAATAAAAACAAGCCCACAACCTATTGATTATCAGTATACAAATGGAACCATTTGCTTATTCATAACAGATACTCGTGGTATAGAAATGCCTATGGGCCAGCGTAGCGTGCCGCTTCCACCTCATTCTGTCTATTTATTTTATGATCAAAAAAGAAGTTTCAATCTAGCTTTCGTAGCCAAAGAAAACACCCCGTTTTGTATCATCAACCTGAGCATAGATACACTACACCATATTATAGCTCAAGGCACGGACGAGCTCAACTTCTCCCAAGCAGCTATTTTCGAAAAAGAACAGTACCACCACTTTGAAGAAGCGAGCACTACGGTGCGTAGATGTATGCACGAAATCTTAGAGAATCAAAATAATCACTTGCTCAAGGAGGCAAAAAAATATGCAATATTGGATGACTACTTCAATGCCAGCAGAAGGCAAACTGCTTATAAATGCCCATTCTTAAACCAAAAAGAAAACGTAACCAAAGTTAGAGATGCTAAAGAATATCTAATATCTGACTTGCAAAATTCACCTACCATAAAAGAACTCGCCAAATACGTAGCACTGAATGAGCATAATCTGAAGACCGGTTTCAAAGAAATATATGGAAAGACCATACATGCCTTTGTAAAAGACTATAAAATGAGCAAGGCTCGCGAACTAATATTAAAACGTGAGTTTCAGATAGCAGAGATAGCTGACCAACTAGGCTACACCAACGTAAGCCACTTTATAGATGCCTTTAAAAAGAAATTTGGGGTGACGCCTAAGAAATTTGAATTGAGTTTAGGTTAAGAAAATAACGTCTTTGGTATAGTCGCCCCCAGAACCTATGTATCTATTCAGGGATACTATGACTTCATAATCTACCATAAATCTTACCTTTGAAAGCAATGTCTAAATTATTTATCCTATCCACTATTATATTATTTGGCACTTTAAAATCTAATGCCCAAATCTTCCTGCAGACACCCATAGAAGGAACTCAAGGTGAGGAATGGATTATAGTAAATTATGTAGACTGGGACACTTCTGCAGGTTTCCAAGATCATAACTGCGGTACCAAAAGCTACGATGGACATCAAGGAACAGATTTCACGATTCCTAGCTTTAAGAAGATGGATGCAGGTATAAAAGTTTATGCTGCGGCTAGCGGCAGAGTCACTTTTACCAAAGATGGAGAATTTGATAGAGAAACAGCAGGAGACGTCACCAAACTACTCGGAAACTATGTAGCTATACAGCATCCAAATAAATACTATACCTACTACGGTCACTTGCGGAAAAATAGTATTCTAGTAGCTGAAGGAGATAGTGTGACCGCTGGAGATCTTATAGGCTACGTAGGCAGCAGTGGCAACAGTACAGACCCGCACCTTCACTTTGAGGTATGGTATGATAGCTTATATGTGGTAGACCCATTTAGTGGAACTTGCGGCAATCCAAATTCTCTTTTTAATGATCCAGCTATGTATGACACCAGCTTTAAAGTATGGGACAATGGTTTGCATCTCAAAAACGACTTGACCATAAATGA
>DNBZ01000172.1:5244-6126 GCA_003484585.1 Bacteroidota bacterium
ACTGCAACAGAATGGTTTAACTACACATTCACATTAGATCAAGACTACTGGTACTATTACTATTTTAGTTACATAAACCACCAAGACTTAGCCGAAGGTGAATGGACTGTAGAACTAGAATACGATGGAACTAAAGTTGTAGATGAAAATTTCACCGTAAGTAAAACTGCTAATCAAGAAAATTTATCCAAGACAAATCTTTGTAATGATTACTCTAAAAGTAAACTTACAGAGCTATGGGCAAATCCACAACTGGAAGTGAACGTATACGATATGCAAGGCAAATCTGTAGAGGCCTCCTACCCTATATCACCTGGCATATATAGCATTATCATAGCAGACCAATACGGTCTATGTGCGCTAAAAAGAGCAATACAGTAAAATGAAAAATAGTGTTTTCATAGGTACTAGCTTAGATGGATATATAGCAGACAAGTACGGTGGACTAGACTACCTACACGCTATCCCAAATCCTACAAATGATGATATGGGCTACCACTCTTTCATATCAAGCATAGACGCTATTATCATGGGACGGACCACCTTCGAAACCGTTTGTTCTTTTGATGGCGAATGGCCCTATCAAGTTCCTGTGTTTGTGCTGAGTAATACCCTTACAGAAATACCCGCTGCTCAAAAAGGAAAGGCATACCTAGCCAAAGGACCACTCACAGAAGTATTAGCAGAAATACGAAATCAAGAATTTCATAATCTCTACGTAGACGGAGGAAAAACCATTCAAAGCTTTCTACAAGAAGACTTAATAGATGAAATGATAATCACCTCTATTCCTATTTTATTAGGCGGTGGCTTCTCTCTCTTTGGCGAGTTAACTAGTCCTATGCTGTTTAAATGTGTGGAGACTAAAATATTAGTGGATGC
>DNBZ01000130.1 GCA_003484585.1 Bacteroidota bacterium
ACTGATGGTGAGTAAGTCCACTTACACAGATTTCTCCGTATTTATGACCAGCAGCAGCCGGGTTATATGCTTGCAATACATCCTTAAAATGAGTGTAGTAAGGATCTTGCTGAGCATAAGAATAAAATGCAAATAGAACTGCGGCTAAGGTTAGTATTTTTTTCATTAATCTATTTTCTGGTTTAAGTATATTCCTACAGGTACAATATTAACGATTTTTTGACAACTCATATTGCCATTTTTACATTAAGATGAATTAACTAATGGCTGAGTGTACTTCTGCTATTAATTTATTAAGTCTTGATTTTGATGAATTTAGCAATGATTCCGCTTTGTTGTTCAGCGAAGTTGCAAAAGCCTTGTCACTCAAATCTTTTGTGTTAATTCTAATATTCATGTATGCTCCTTCTACTGCACAAATAGTGCACAGAGCTCCTACGCCGGCATCTGTAATAGAAGCTGCATTGCCATTTTTTAACATTTCTTCTAATAATTCGCAATTTTTATTTGCCGTCTCCATCACTTGATAAGGAACCTCAGCTGCATATTGACTTGCTTTTTCTATTGCATCTATTCTTGCTTTTTTATCACTGGCGGTATCTTTTGGCATTCTGATAGCATCTATTATTCCATTAAAAGAACGCGTATCTTCATCTACTAAAAAAAGAAGCTCTTTTCTTATTTTCTGCCCTTTTTCGGCCCATTCAGAAAAATAACCCAGCTTATCTTCCCAGCCAGGCTTATTAGCTGATAGATTAGACACCATAGTACCTAGCGAAGTACCAAGAGCTCCTACATATGCAGAAATACTGCCTCCGCCTGGAGCCATACTCTCAGACGCTGTTTCTATTGTTAGGTCTTTAGCAGTTAGAGAAACTAGGGGCTCACTGCTTGCATCTTGCAGTTGGTATTCTATTATTTTCTTTTGTGGGTCAAAAGGTGCTAACTCATCCAGTCCTAGAGATTTTACAGCGATATGGATAAGCTCCGCATCATCTACACCTATTGATCGTTCTTGTTTTTTTAGAAAGTGTTTTCCTGCATCTAGCATAGCTTGCAAGGGGATTAACCCAACTAGCTCACTGCCTGTTATTCTTACACCTCGTTCTATGCAGCTTTCTCTTACCGCATCAAAGAAAATGTGGATGGGTGTTTCATTAAAATTAGTAAGATTAGCACTTACTTGAGCTACGTTATACTCGTATATAAACCATCCTACGGCTTGTACAGACTTACATTTTCCAGGTACTCGTACGGATTCACCGTTTTCGTCTGTTACTATTTTTCCATTAAACGGGTTTCCTTCTCGCAGTACTCTGCCTGTTTCTCTTACATCAAAGGCTATTCTATTAGCTATACGAGTAGATTTAGTATTTAGGTTTATGTTATAAGCTATCAAAAAATCTCTAGCACCTATTACCGTAGCACCACTTCTGGCACTGTATTCTGCCGGTCCAAAATCAGGTTTCCATTCTGGTTGTTTTATTTTAGTAAAAAAGCCTTCGTACTCACCACCTCTTATTATAGCCAATACATTTCTTTTTGTATTGGGTTGAGATGCACCGTATAGGTAGGTAGGAATGTGCGTGTTTTCGCCCACTCTCTTAGCTAGTTTTATTGCCCATTCTGAGGTTTCTTCCATACTAATGTTAGCCACAGGAATAAGCGGACACACATCTGTAGCTCCCATTCTGGCGTGCTCACCCGTCTGCTTGCTCATATCTATGAGTTCGCCAGCTTTCACTATTGCCTTAAAAGCAGCATCTATAACAGCTTGTGGAGTACCTACGAAAGTGACTACAGTTCTATTGGTAGCGGCTCCGGGATCTACATCTAGTAGTTTTACCCCATCTACACTTTCTATTTCATTGGTTATTTGTTTAATGATAGAAAGGTCTCTGCCTTCACTAAAATTGGGTACGCATTCTATAAGTTGTTGATTCATGTGTTGTGTCTAAATTGTAGGCAAAAATAGAATTCCATCTAAATAAATAGCACCTTCCTAAAGATACAAAATATATTTGCCACGCAAAGTGAGATACGCATTAGAGTTAGCATATAAAGGAACCAACTATAGAGGGTGGCAATCACAGCTTAATGGCACAACCTTGCAAGAGGTAATAGAGGCAGAGCTGAGCAAACTGTACCAGACCCGGATTACGATAATGGGCTGTGGTAGAACAGATGCGGAAGTGCATGCTTCCTATTTTGTAGCTCATTTTGAAGCTTATCAAGAAATGCCACATCGTTTTTTATTTAGGCTAAATCAAATGCTACCTAAAGATATTGCGATTTATACTGTTTCGGAAGTAACCGATACATTTCATGCTAGATTTTCTGCTACGTATCGTAAATACATATACAAAACAACGTTCGTCAAGAATCCTTTTGACGAAGATGGAGTACTTTTTCTATACCAGACACCAGATATAGTACTAATGAACCAAGCGTGCAAAGTATTGTTAGTACATACAGACTTTGCTTCGTTTTGTAAAAGAACTGCTGATAATAAAACAACTATTTGTGATCTAATGGAGGCAGAGTGGAAGATGGAACAAGGTAATCTTGTGTTTCATGTAAAGGCTAATAGGTTTTTACGCAATATGGTAAGAGCTTTGGTAGGGACTCTCCTGGAAATAGGAAATGGTAAAACTAGGATAGAAGATCTAGAAGCAATATTAAAAAGTGGAGAGCGAAGTAAAAGTGGCAAAAGTGTAGCTGCCAAAGGACTTTACTTAGCAGATATAGGATACAATTGGGATGAGTACAGAAAGTAACAAAACAGGAGCAGCATTAGATTTCAAGATCATAGCTCGGATTATTCGGTTGGCACGACCGTATAAAAAAGTGCTATGGACTGCTGTGGGTCTTACACTAGCTCTCACCATACTAGCCCCTATCAAACCTATTTTGGTGCAATACACCATAGATAATTATATAGCTGTAGGTGATAAAAACGGAATAGTATTTTTTACGGGTTTGATCTTAGTGCAAATTCTATTGCACTCCGCTATCCTTTTTATGCATACGTATACTAGCAACCTACTTGGGCAAAATGTTATAAAGGACTTGAGAATGCGTGTTTATAATCACATTCTTTCTATGAATAGCTCCTTCTTTGATAAGAGCAAGGTGGGCATGTTAGTCACAAGGTCGGTATCTGACGTAGAGACGGTTTCTAATTTTTTCTCTCAGGGCTTTATTTCTATCATAGGAGACCTAGCACAGATAGTAGTAGTACTAGGAGTCATGTTTTACTACAGCTGGGAGCTCACGCTTATCTCATTATTGGTGCTTCCTATTCTTTTGGTTTCGTCAGAACTCTTCAGAAGAGGCGTACGTAAGTCTTTTCAGAAAGTACGCCTGCAGGTTTCTAAGCTCAATTCTTTTGTGCAAGAGCAGATAGTAGGAATGGAAGTAGTACAGGTATTTGGTAAGCAAGAGCAAGAATTTAATAAGTTTGAGAAAATAAATCGCGGGCATCTGGACGCATACAAGCAGTCCATATTCTACTATGGAGTATATTTTGCTATTGTAGAGATACTTACAAGCTCAGCACTAGCCTTAATAGTCTGGTACGGTGTAGGGGCAGAAGTGAGCATCGGGCTAATTACTTCTTTTATTCTTTTCATCAATATGATTTTTAGACCTATTCGTTTTATAGCAGATAGGTATAATACTATGCAAATGGGCGTGGTAAGTAGTGAGCGAATATTTGCTCTGTTAGATGATAATAAAGAAAAAGAAGTGCAAGGCACTAAGCACATCAAAGAATTTAAGGGAGACATCGTTTTTAATAATGTTTGGTTTGCCTATATAGATGAAGATTATGTACTAAAGGATATAAGTTTTAACCTAGAGTCTGGCAAAAGTATGGCCATAGTAGGTGCTACTGGAGCAGGTAAATCTAGTATCATAAACCTGATAACGAGACTATATGCTATACAAAAAGGGGAGATATTGGTAGATGGTATAAATGTGAATGACATAACTACGCATAGCCTCAGAAAAGAAATAGGAGTAGTGCTTCAAGATGTTTTCTTATTTGCCGGAACCATAGCCGAAAATGTAAATCTAAAAAATGATAGAATAACTCAAGCTAAGTTAGAGGCCGCTGCCGATTCTATTAATGCAAGTGATTTTATAGAATCGTTGGAAAAAGGGTGGGAATATGAGGTAATGGAGCGAGGTAGTTCCCTTTCTGTAGGGCAAAGACAATTGATTAGCTTTATACGTGTTATGGCTGCAGATCCTAGTGTATTGATACTAGACGAAGCCACTTCTAGTGTAGATTCTGAAACAGAAGAACTAATACAAGCAGCTACCCAGAAGCTAATGAAGGGACGTACATCTATAGTAATAGCCCACAGACTCTCTACTGTGAAAGAAGCAGATACTATTTTGGTACTAGATAAAGGTAGAGTGGTAGAGCAAGGAACCCACGAAGAATTACTTGCCAAAGAAGGAGTATATAATGAGTTATTTCAAAAGCAGTTTGAGCTTACTTAGCACTATATTTTTGGCAAGGTGTGGAGAGCTTCGGTGTTTAAATATCCACATCATTGGTAAAGTATGGTAGTCGTTCTATTTTTGACCCTTCATAAGTAAGAATGGCAAGAGTAGTATCAGGTATAAGACCCACAGGAAAGTTGCATCTAGGTAACTATTTTGGTGCGGTAAAAAACTTTCTAAAAATGCAAGAAGAGCATGAGTGCTTTTTTTTTATAGCTGATATACATTCGCTTACCACACATCCTACTCCGGGAGATTTACATGCTAATGTACATCAAGTATTGGCAGAGCACCTAGCTATGGGAGTAGATCCCGAAAAATGTGCACTATTCGTACAGAGTGACGTGCCCGCTATAAGCGAATTATATACCTATATGAATATGAATGCATATATGGGCGAGCTAGAGCGTAGTACTTCTTTTAAAGATAAGATTAGAACTCAAAAGGAAAATGTGAACGCAGGTTTACTTACCTACCCTGTGCTTATGGCAGTAGATATACTTGTACATCACGCAGAGATGGTTCCCGTAGGCAAAGACCAGCAGCAGCATCTAGAGATGACACGTACCTTTGCTAATAGGTTTAATCATATGTACGGCCAAGATTATTTCAAAGAACCACAAGCCTACAGTGGAGGTGGAGACTTGGTAAAAGTGCCAGGACTTACTGCACAAGGCAAGATGAGTAAGAGTAGTGGAGACGCAGATACTATAATGTTCGACGAGGAGGAGAAGGGACTGAGAAAAAAAATAATGCGAGCAGTTACAGATAATGGACCTATGGAGCCAGGGCAACCTAAAAGCGAAGGACTTCAAAACCTTTTCGATATTATGGGTTTGGTTTCAGAAAGTAATACCATAGATCATTTTGAAGCTCTGCACCAAGATGCCACTATACGTTACGGTGATCTTAAAAAACAACTAGCAGAAGATGTAGTGAAATTCGTTTCGCCTATCAAAGAAAGAATAGATCACTACAAACAAGATACAGCAGCATTGGCCAAAGCAGCTAAGATAGGAGCAGAGAAAGCCAATGAAAGTGCCGAAAAAACATTGAAAGAAGTAAGAGAAATAATAGGCTTCAAAAAATTTTACTAAAACCTTAAATTAAATAAATCAAAAGAGATGCATATAGCCATAGCAGGAAACATTGGGTCAGGAAAAACCACACTAACCAAATTGTTATCAAAACATTACGATTGGGAACCACATTATGAGGCGATGGATGATAATCCATACATTACAGATTTTTATGATGATATGATGCGTTGGTCATTCAACTTACAAATTTATTTTCTGCATACCCGCTTTAGTAGTTTGTTGCAGGTCAAGGCTAATCCTAAAACCATAATACAAGATAGGACCATCTACGAAGATGCATACATCTTTGCACCTAACTTACACGCTATGGGGCTTATGAGTACGCGTGATTTTGATACGTATCAAGCTCTTTTTACCAATATAAAAACAAGCGTAGATGCTCCAGACCTCATGATATACTTGAGAAGTAGTATAGGCAATATTGTAAGTCAGATACAGAAGCGTGGCAGAGAGTATGAAGATAGCATACGTCTAGATTATCTAAAGCGTCTAAATGAACGCTACGAAGCATGGATAAGTACCTACAAAGAAGGTAAACTTCTTATTATAGATGTAGATGATATTGATTTTGAAAATGATCCAGAGCATTTAGGTGCCATCATTAGCAAGATAGATGCTGAGATAAACGGGTTATTTTAGTCCTGTATTAATCTCAATAAGCCATAAAAAAAGACGATGCATTAGCATCGTCTTTTTTTATTAGTGAAATTTTTAAGCCCTCTCCAGCAACTTCAGTATCGTCCAAGCAGCTTCTTCGCCTTTGTGTCCGTGCTTGCCACCTGATCGTTCTACAGCTTGCTGCTGGTTTTCTGTAGTAAGTAATCCAAAGGCCACAGGTATATTGTGTTGTATTGTGACATTGGCTATTCCATTTGCCACGGCATCACATATAAAATCGAAGTGACGTGTTTCTCCTTGTATTACTACACCTAAACAGATTACAGCATCAAAACCTTCAGAAGCTAGTTTGTTAGCCCCATATATAAGCTCATACGAGCCAGGTACGTCCCAAACTGTGATGTTTGTTATGCCTGCTTTTTGCAGTGTGTCTAGTGCACCTTGTTTTAGCTTACTGGTGATTTCACTATTCCACAGTGCAGTTACTACACCTATTTTGAAATTAGTATGTGGCAAACGAATTTCTTCGTTTAAGAAAGTTTGGCTAGAATAATCTGCCATAAGCTCTAATTACTTAGCTGCTTTTTTAGCAGTTACTCTAGCGATACGAGCATCTACCTTATCCGCTACACGAAATGTGCTATAGTCGCTTCTTAGTCTTTCGTAAGCTTCTAGTGCGTCGCTATATTCTCCGGCTTCTTCGTAAGCAAGTCCTGCTTTGCTAAGTGCGTATGGAGTAGTCATTATATTCTCATTAGCATTGGCAGCTTTCATGTACTTGTCGCCAGCTTTTTCAAATTGCTCTAACTCTGAGTAGCAATCACCTTTTAAGATGATAGCTTGAGTAGATAGCAATTGATCGTCAAGATCTGCATCGTTCAAATAATCTAGAGCTTCTTCAAATTTACCTTGATCAAGTAATATTCTACCCGCTAAGTAAGTGGCTGTGTTTCCAGCTTTAGTACCACCAAATTCGTCAGCAATATCTATTACACCTAAGTTTACTCCGTCACCGTTCAAGGCTTTGGTTAGTGAATCGCTACCATAGTAACGCTCCGCCATAAACAGGCTATTGCCAGCTTCTAATTCTAACTCTGGCTTATAGATACTATTGTAGTAGTATATACCTGCTGCTATTACTATAAGAGCGATACCCGCTATCATAACATTGTTTTTATTCTTATCGTAATATTCCGAAATAGAATCTAAACTTAGTTTACCTTGTATTTGTTCTTCTGTACTCATTTTATGTAAAAGTTTGCGAAAATAGTCTTATTCTATGATAAATGGATACTCCGTTTCGTATACATCAGTATACAATTCTTCTGCCGATGGGAATGGAGAATTATCTGCGAATTCTACACAGTCTTCCATCTCTTTTTCTACTTCCTCTTCCATAGCATCTAGCTGCTTCTGAGTCATGTATTTCTTATCTAGTATCACAGATTTTACAACCTCTATAGGGTCTACTTTTTTGTAGTCTGCTACTTCATCTTTGGTTCTATACTTAGCGGGGTCAGACATAGAGTGACCTCTGTATCTGTAAGTTTTTAACTCTACGAATGTAGGTCCATCCCCATCTCTAGCTCTTTTAGCTGCTGTAGCCATACTCTCGTGCACAGCCTCACAACTCATTCCATCTACTTGCTCTGCAGGCATTTCATATCCGCTAGCTATTTTGTAGATATCTAGCACATTAGTAGTACGCTCTACAGATGTTCCCATAGCATAGTTGTTATTTTCACAGATGAAAACTACAGGAAGTTTCCATACCATAGCCATATTAAAAGTCTCGTGTAGAGCACCTTGTCTCACAGCTCCATCTCCCATATAGCAATATACTACACCATCTTCGCCTTTGTATTGCTCTGCTAGAGCTATACCAGCTCCCAGAGGTATCTGGCCGCCCACTATACCATGGCCACCATAAAAATGATGCTCCTTGCTAAACATGTGCATACTGCCACCTTTTCCTTTGGTACAGCCATCTATTCTACCAAAAAGCTCTGCCATTACAGCATTAGAGGAGATACCCATAGCCAAAGCGTGACCGTGATCTCTATAAGCAGTTATTACTTTATCATTATCTTGCTTAGCAGATACCAAACCGGCTACTACAGCTTCTTGCCCTATATATAGGTGACAGAAACCTCTTATTTTATTCTGACCGTACATCTGAGCAGACTTTTCTTCAAATCTTCTTATCCTCAACATTAATTTATACCAATCAATGTAAGTTTCTTTGGTGTGCTTTACTTTTGCCATTTTATATTTGGAGCGACAAAAATAACAAATTATCTTCTTCATAAAACATACTTGAAGGTTCATAAACTGATATTAATCTCATTTAAAAATCATTCGGATTTTAGACTAGAGATGAATGAGGATGTAATAGCCATTGCAGGACTCAATGGTGTTGGCAAAACTTCGGTGCTAGACGCTATCCATTTTTTATGTATTGGGAAATCTTACTTTTCTGCTACAGACATACAGTGTATACAAGAAGGGGAAATTCAATCGGGTGTGCTAGCGACTATAGCTACCTCAGAAAAAATAGAACTAAAAGTAAAGCTAAAACGTGGTGGCCGCAAGGTTATAGAGCGTAATGGGGTTCCCTATAAAAAAGTGACAGATCATATAGGTGAGTTTATGGCGGTGACTATTGCACCTGGGGATATAGAGTTGATATATGGCAGCAATACGGTTCGTAGATCATTTATAAACCAGATTTTATGTCAAGTAGATGCTAATCATTTAGCTGAGCTCATAAAGTATAATAGGCTCATAGAGCATCGCAATAAGCATCTCAAGGAGGATACTGTAGATCTTGCTCTTATTCATACTTTAGACTTTCAGATAGCACCACTTGCTGCCAGTATTTATACTAGGAGAAGTGAGTTTTTAAAGGAATTTAGTGCAGTGTATGCGGAAAAATATCATCTCTTGTCTGGGGAGAAAGAGCTAGCAAGCTTGCAATATATAAGCCAACTAGAGCACAATACCTATGCAGAGTTAGTGGCCATGAACCAACGGAAAGATATAGCGGTACAACGTAGTTTTAGCGGAATACATAAAGATGAGCTGGAGCTTAATATCGGTGATTTCCCACTGAAGAAATATGGATCACAAGGGCAGATTAAAACGAGTTTAATAGCTTTGAAAATTGCAGAGTTTACCTATCTACAAAAAGCTACAGGCAAAACACCTTTTTTATTGCTAGATGATATTTTCGAAAAAATAGATGAAGAAAGAGCTTCTGTACTTACTCAAATAGTGAAAAATGATAACTTTGGACAAATATTTATTACGGATACCAATGAAGACAGACTGAATACGTTCTGTGAAGAAATTGGGATCCCTTATAAAACAATAACAATCAGCTAGTTGAAAGAAGAAAAGTCCATAAAAGAG
>DNBZ01000206.1 GCA_003484585.1 Bacteroidota bacterium
CGACCAATTGGTCGCCTTTTTTATTGGCTCATAATTAAGAAAGATAAATTACACCTACAAAAAAAGCACACTCTCGGTGTGCTTTTTTTTGTTTATCTCGTTAGCACTTTTTAAATACTACAGCAACTCCCTGCCCTACTCCTATACACATGGTAGCAAGAGCATACTTAGCGTTTGGTCTGTTTTTAAGCTCGTGTAATAATGTATTTGTAATTCTAGCACCAGATGCTCCTAGCGGATGACCAATGGCTATTGAACCTCCATTCACATTCACAATATCTGGATTAAGATCAAGATCTCTCATACACGCTATTGCTTGTGCTGCAAATGCTTCATTGAGTTCTATTAGGTCTAAGTCCTTCACTCCTATTCCTGCTCGCTTCAGTGCTTTCTGTGTAGCTGGCACAGGTCCGATTCCCATTATTTCTGGCGGCACACCTGCAGCTGCACTGCTTACTACTTCTGCAATAGGTTCAAGATTATACCTCTTCAGTGCTTCTTCACTCACTATTAGTAGTCCTGCGGCTCCATCATTCACCCCACTAGAATTTCCTGCGGTCACTGTACCCCCTTTTCTAAATGCTGCATTCAGACTACCTAGTTTATCTATACTACTTAATCTTGGGTGCTCATCCTGAGCAAATATGATATCATCTCCTTTTCTCTGTGGTATGTGTATAGGAATTATTTCATCTTTAAACTTACCAGCGTCTAGGGCATTCTGATATTTTTGCTGCGTGTTATGAGCAAATAAATCTTGTTCTTCTCGAGTGATTCCGTATTTCTCTACTAGATTCTCGGCAGTTTCTCCCATAGGAAAGGGAAAGTACATCTCCGAAAGCTTTGGATTAATAAATCTCCAGCCTATAGAGGTATCATACACCTTATTGCTTCTACTATAGGCAGCTTCTGCCTTTGGCATTACAAATGGGGCACGTGTCATACTCTCTACTCCTCCTGCTATGAACATATTTCCATATCCCACAGCTATATTCTTAGATACATCAGCAATAGCTTGCAGACTACTCGCACACAGTCTATTGATAGTAAGACCTGGCACAGTCACTGGTAATCCAGCCATAAGCAGACTCATTCGTGCTACATTCCTATTGTCCTCTCCTGCTTGATTAGCAGCACCAAGGATCACGTCTTCTATTTCGTTGATATCTATGGAGGGATTTCGCTTAATTAAGGCCTTTATCATCTCGGCTCCCAGATCATCGGGACGAACGGAGGATAGTGCTCCTCCAAATTTACCGACTGCCGTGCGGGCAGCATCTACTACGTATGCTCGTTTCATTTGAGAGCAAAAATAGTTACTTATCTATAGTTTTGGTAATGAAGCTGTACATAGGATGACTAGAAGCTAAATTTGTTTTCACGTAGGCCTTGTCTGCAGCCATGTGATTCTCGTCTATGAGCCAGGATGGAGCAAACTTCTCTATCATATATCTATGATACCTATATTCTGAATTGGTAGGATGCTTAGCAACAATGCTATTCAAATCTTTATATCCTTTTTTGAAGGCTGCCAGTTTATCCATAGGCCACGTGAGGTAGTCGGCCTTCATACACCAAAACACCGCTTTATAACATTGCTCATCCTTAGTCAGTATACTTTTACTCTCAAGCATTTTAAGTACAGCGAGTACCTCATCTTCTTTTTGCCCCTTGTACACCGCTTGTATATCGGATATACTACTGTATGACGCTAAAATGATTAAAAACCCAAAAATCTTCATGTTACATCAATAACAAAATCCAATAGAAAATGGCGTGGACAAAAATCATCCAAAAACCGCGTCCTGTAGTAGCAGGTACTTTTCTGAAGCATAGTTGAAATATGAACGAGAAACCAAACCAACATATATAGTTGAGCATAGGAATAATGCCTTCATCCCACCACCACCAGCTAAACTTGATAGCTACTGGCTCTAGGAGGTAATCATAAGCAGTAACAACTGCTGCGGCTAAAAATGCAGAAAGGGCCTTATGCTGTGTGACTAAATTAACTAAGCTACGAGATGCAATGCACAACATTGCCCAATTCATAGCTATGGTAAGCGGAACGCCTTTCCACTTAGGCCCCAATGTGGTGCCGTACTGATAATCCCCAAAAAGGTAGCCATAATTCACGCCAATAAACTCAACAAAGAAACCGCCAGCAAAAATGAATAATAATGCGAATACATTGAATCGAGTCCACTTACCCTCCTCTACCACTACAAGTACGAAACTGAATATCAGCATAACAGGAGTAAGTCCTAGAAATAAAGCTCTAGTCAGTGGCAGTAAAATACCAATAGTACCCACAGCATATGGCACCAGAAGTAAGGTAAAAAAATTTTTTTTAATAAAGTTTGAAATCATGAGCTATTATATCTGTGGTTATTTTTCCGGAGAGCAAACATAATGGTATTCCACCTCCAGGATGTACACTTCCTCCACAGAAGTATAGTCCTTTGTGTCCACTACTAAAATTGGGCTGACGAAGGAAAGCTGCCATTCTATCGTTTGAACTGGAGCCATAAAGAGCACCTTTATAGCTACCTGTTTTACTTTGGATCAGCTCTGGAGTAAGTTTATGCTCTAGTTTTATATGTCGCGAAATATCTGTACCTAGTCGTTTACTCACTTTTATCAATATATTTTCTCTAGCCTCATTTATCATTTTCTCCCAGTCTTGACCGGCTACATAAGGTGCATTCACCATCACAAACCAATTTTCACAACCTACAGGAGCGTCATCTACCTTACATTTACTACTTATATGGATGTACACCGTAGGGTCGTTATCTATCTTTCTATTATGAAAAATATTTTTAAACTCCTTCTTATAGTCACTGGAGAAGAAGATATTGTGAAGGTCTAATTCTTTGAACTCTCGGTCTATTCCCCAGTAAAAGATCAGAGCAGAGCTAGAAGGCTCATATTTTTTACGCTTACTGGATACAAAATTCTTTAGAGGACCTTTGGCTGCAGAAGCTACGTCCATATTACATATTAATATATCGCTCTCCGTATCCCCATTTACAATGTACCTCTCCCCTATTTTCTCTACTTTGGAAACCTGGGTACTAAACTGAAAAATAACGCCAAGATGGATGGCTTTTTGGTACAAAGCGTCTGCTATAGAGCGGATACCTTTTTTAGGAAAGAATGCCCCGAACCCAAACTCATAATGCGGTATTACATTGAGTGTGGCAGAGGCCTGATACGGATTAGACCCATTATATGTAGCGTATCTGTTAAAAAATTGAACCGTCTTTGGATTGTTAAACCTGAGCTCATTTTGAGCATTCATATTTTTAAAAATATCTACTTTAGATAATCTAAAAAAACTTTTAACCGTACCCCAACTTAGATATGTCTTAAGCTTATGTAATGATTTTTCTAAAAATACATGATTTGTGATTTCAAATTTGATCTTACTATCAGCCAGATAAGCATCTATATTCTCCTTCGGCTCACTTAGCTGCTTCAAAAATTCATCTTTAAGTTGCTCTACATCCTTAGTAGCTGTCATTTGAGTGCCGTCTTCCCAAAAATAGTTGCCTATATTTTCTAGCTCATCGTACTCAAAAGTCACATCACTTTTACCATCAATAGTAAGTAGTTCATTTACATACTGAGGCATAGTAAATAGCGATGGCCCCGTATCATATCTGTATCCATCCTGCTCCCACACACCCATTTTGCCGCCATAGGTATCTTGCTGCTCAAGCACCGTCACATGCACTCCCTTGGCAGCCAACCTAATAGCTGAGGAAAGGCCTGCGATTCCAGCTCCTATCACTATAGCCGTGATATCTTTTTTTTGGTGTGTCAAATTGTGGGCAACTCGCTGATTAATCCGTCAAAGGTAAAACACAAAAAGTCTCTTAATGTTTACATTTGTACATAATGATACAAAGACCTCAAACTCTGTTTTTATTAGCTGTTGTAGCCATTTGCATTATGCTTGTGTTTTCCAATACCGTCTTTTTCGTAGCTGAAAATATAGATACCGGAGAGAAAATAGAAGTAGAATTTGACGAAACCAAGATTTATGCAAGCGATGGATCTAGTCAGGAGTTCAATACTTATCTAATTGCTATTGCCGCTGTTATAGCTTTTTTGAGTATGGCTGGCATATTGCTTTTTAAAAATAGAAAAATGCAAACCCTAGTCGCATCTGTTAACTACTTATTAATTTTAGGTCTTATAATCATGATGTATCTATATAGTTTAGGTATAGAATATTTTAACGGTACAGGCCACCAATCCTTTACACTATTAGCTCTTTTGCCCATGTCTCTATTATTCTTTAACTTTCTAGCTATTAAAGGAGTTAAAAAAGACGAGAAACTAATACGCTCTATGGACCGGATAAGATAATTATTGAAAATACTAGACGTACATAACTTTAGCGTAAAGTTTAAATTAAATAACGACGAAACTTTCGCTGCGGTAAGAGGAATAGATTTTAGTATTAATCAAGGTCAAATACTTGGCCTAATAGGCGAAAGTGGCAGCGGAAAGTCCGTAGCTAGCCAATGCATAACTAAGCTAATAGATGATGCTCTGCTCTATGGTGAGGTGCTTTTTAGTCATAATGACTCACAAGTAAATCTTCTAACGGCAGATGAAGACACCCTGCGTACAATACGAAGAAGAGAAATAGCATACATCTTTCAAGAGCCTATGACAGCTCTCAATCCTCTCATACCTTGCGGTAAGCAAATATTAGAATGTGCTGAATATCCCAATGCAGAATTCCTATCCCTATTACTAGAAAAAGTAGAACTAACAGATATAGAAAGAGTAGCAGCTAGCTACCCTCACGAACTTAGTGGCGGCCAGCGACAGCGAATAATGATAGCCATGGCCCTGGCCAAAAAACCGAAACTGCTCATAGCCGATGAACCTACCACAGCACTAGATATCGCGGTACAAACAGAAATACTAACTCTACTAAAAAAACTGAGTAGAGATGAAAAGATGGGAATATTATTCATTACTCACGATCTGCTTTCCCTCAAAGGCTTCGCAGATAATATAGCGGTAATGTATCACGGTAAGCTAGTAGAGAAAAATACCGCTGACGAAATACTAACCAACCCACAACACCCATACGCAAAAGCACTAATAGAGAGTAGGGCAACCTATAATAAACGTGGAAATATACTCGCAGAAATAGATGATCTGCTAGAGACTAAAGACGGTGAACTCCACTTTAATCCACCTATTAGCACTCCACTTACTCCCGAAAAAAACTCAGATGAAATACTACTAGAATTATCTGGAGTAGAGAAATCACATTTCAAATCTTCATTATTCAAAAAAGAAGAAACCAAGGTATTGCATGACATTCACTTCACACTAAACCAAGGTGACATACTTGGACTCATAGGCGAAAGTGGCAGCGGTAAAAGCACCATAGCAAAGCTGATACTAAAGATATGGAACCCTACAAACGGAGTCCTAAAATTACACAACAAGGACTTAGCAAGTATCAGTGATATATCAGAGGAGATTCAGTTGGTTTTTCAAGACCCTTTTTCTTCGCTTAATCCTAAGCATAAAATAGGGAATGCTATAAGCGAAGTACTACAAACTACTGATAAGAAAGCCCCTAAATCTGCCGTTAAAGAAAAAGTAATATCTTTGCTGCAAGAAGTAGGTTTAACAGCTTCTGATTTTGCTAAATATCCTCACGAGTTTTCTGGCGGCCAAAGACAAAGAATTTGCATAGCCAAGACTCTTGCCAAAAATCCCAAAATTATAGTATTAGACGAGGCAGTAAGTGCTCTAGACGTGAGCGTACAAGCCAAAGTCTTAAACTTGCTAAATGACCTGAAGAGAGAAAAGGGTTTAACCTATCTGCTCATATCTCACGACATGAATGTGGTGAGTTATTTCTGCAATAAGATAATAGTTTTAAAGCAGGGAAGAGTTATAGAATCAGGAGAAACCGAAATATTAATACGTAATCCTAAATCGGACTACACCAAAACACTGCTGGAACACAGCATAAATTAGAAAATACAATTTTGAAAAATAAGAATAAACAAAACGGACAATCCAATAGCTATGAGGAGATACTACAAGTACTCGCTGCTAGTCCTAATAGACCCCTAAACTATAAACAAGTGGGTGCCAAAGTACCACGCATATCCTATAAAGAAGTAAACAGTATATTAGAATTACTAGTAGGAGAAGGTAAGATAAAACAGCCTGAAGTAGGCAAATACATGTTTGAGCGAATGACTGCCGACGAAATAATAGGGAAACTAGATTTCAACTCTAGAGGTGATGCATACCTAGTAGTAGAAAATCTAGATGAAGACATTAAAGTGAAATCTGGCGATACCCTAGATGCCTTTGATGGTGACGAGGTAGCCGTAAAACTCAAATATATTACGGGAAAAACTAAGCCAAAGGCCTTTGTAACTAGAGTAATAACTAGAGCAAGAGAAACATATGTAGGAACTGTATCTGCCGGAGGAAATTCATTTTTCATAGTACCTGACGGTACTAAGATGCATACGGACTTCTTCTTACCAAAAGAGCGAGCAAACGGTGCTACAGATGGAGATAAAGTTATTTTTAAACTACGAGACTGGCCAGCAAAAGCTAAAAACCCATATGCGGCTATAGTCGATATACTGGGTAGATCAGGAGAAAATACTGCAGAGATGCACGCTATAGTTGCAGAGTTTGGTTTTGACACTAAGTTTGATGATGTAGTGGAGCACGCTGCAGATGCTTTCCCTAAGACTATCTCGGCTGAAGAAATAGCCAAACGAGAAGATTACAGAAACATAACTACTTTCACAATAGATCCTGCAGATGCTAAGGATTTTGATGATGCACTTAGTTTTCAGACCTTGCCAAATGGCAATGTAGAAATAGGAGTACACATAGCAGATGTCTCTCACTTTGTCACTCCAGGAGATACTATAGACGATGAAGCTGTGAACAGAGCTACATCAGTTTACCTAGTAGATCGTACTATCCCTATGCTACCTGAGCGACTCAGTAATGAGCTATGCTCCCTGCGTCCGCATGAGGAATCACTTACTTTCTCAGCTATTTTTGAGCTAGATGCTCAAGGTACAGTAAAAAAATATCGTTTTGCTAAAACGGTCATCTACTCGGACCACAGGTTTTCGTATGAAGATGCCCAAGAGGTGATAGAAAACAAGACTGGCACATATGCTAAGGAACTAGAAACGATGAACGACATCGCTCTAAACCTCAGAAATGCTCGCTATGAAAATGGTGCTATAAATTTTGAGACTACCGAATTTAGATTTGTGCTAGACGAACAAGGAACACCTACAGCTGTGATTCCAAAAATGCGTAAAGATGCACACAAAATGATAGAGGAATATATGCTACTGGCTAATAAATATGTAGCTATGCATCTCTATACTAAAAATGATAAAATGCCACTTCCCTATCGTGTGCACGAGGAGCCAAGTGAAGAAAGAATACTAGAATTTGCGGAGACAGCATTAGAGTTTGGCATCAAAATAGATACCAGTAGTTATAAAGCATACAGCCATTCTATCAATGAAATGGTAGCCAAAATAGAAGGTACTATGGAAGGAGATATACTACAGCCACTAGCTATACGTAGTATGCAGAAGGCATATTATACGAGTCAGAAAATTGGTCATTTTGGGCTAGCGTTTGACTATTACGCTCACTTCACCTCTCCTATACGTAGGTATCCTGATCTTATCACACATAGAATGTTAAATGATTATCTGACTAAGCATAAATCATTTGACTACGGTGACGTAGAGAAAATGGCCAGCCACAGTAGTAAGCAGGAGCAAAAAGCTACCAGTGCAGAGCGTGCCAGTACCAAGTACAAGCAGGTAGAATATCTAGCCAACTTCAAAGGAGAAGAGTTTGATGGAATCATAAGCGGAGTTACTGACTGGGGCATATTCGTAGAGATAATAGAGAATAAGTGTGAAGGAATGGTGAGACTACGCGATATGAAAGGCGACCACTATACCTTTTTACCAGAGAAGAAAAAAGTAATAGGCGATCGAACAAAAAAGACATATAGCATGGGACAACAAGTACGTATACGAGTAAAGAATACTGACTTAGCAAAGCGAAATATAGATTTTGTGTTTGTAGAGGAGAGACATTCGTAAACCATAATTGAATAAGAGCGTTTACTTATCTATACAAGTGCAAAAGCTAAAACAACTACTCAACGACTTAGAACCTGCGATAGCAGACATTATAAACCAGCCTGGCTCGCCAAGAGCAGCTTATGAACCTATCAGCTATATACTTAGCCTTGGGGGTAAACGTATACGCCCAGCTATGGTCTTGGCAGCATATAAGCTTTATAATGATGAGTACACTGAAGAAGTATATAAAGTAGCTCAAGCAGTGGAGATGTTTCATAACTTCACATTATTACACGATGACATCATGGACAACTCTCCACTGCGTAGAGGACAAGAAACCGTGCATATAAAATGGGATGATGCTACGGCTATACTCTCAGGTGATTTACTTCAGATAGAAGTATACGAAAAACTAGCCGAAGTAGGTAACGTAGAGATTTTAAAACTCTTTAATGCTATGGCTCGTGAACTCTGCGAAGGGCAAATGAACGATATGCAGTTTGAGAAAATGGACATAGTAAGCAACGAAGGGTACTTAGATATGATTCGGCAAAAAACTGCTGTATTACTTGGGTTTAGCCTACAGGCAGGAGCCATACTAGGTGGAGCTAGTAAAGAAGATGGCAAAAAACTATATGATCTTGGAATCTCCATAGGCCTCGGCTTTCAGCTGATGGACGACTATCTAGATAGCTTTGGAGAAACTGCCAAAGTAGGAAAACGCATAGGTGGGGATATTTTAGAAAAGAAAAAAACCTATTTATGGAATGAGATGTGGAGCAGACTTGATGATAATGAGAGGCAAGAAATTCTGAAATCATATTC
>DNBZ01000182.1 GCA_003484585.1 Bacteroidota bacterium
CAAAAAGGTGGTGTAGGTAAAACTACTACTGCTACTAATCTAGCTTATAGCTTAGCTATATTAGAGAATCGCGTACTATTGGTAGACGCAGACCCACAGGCAAACTCTACCTCTCATCTTGGTTTAGATCCAAAGAATATTAGGTTAGGCTTGTATGAGCTTATGGTTCAAGACATGAATCCAATGGATGCAATATTGGATACAAAGTACGATTATCTACAAATACTCCCTGCTAACATAGACTTAGTAGGAGCGGAGATAGAAATGATAGACTTACCCAATAGAGAAAGAATAATGGGTAGAATACTAGATAAAGTTAGAGATCAGTATGATTTTATTATCATAGATTGTTCTCCTTCTCTAGGCATTATTACTACGAATGCATTAGGTGCTGCAGATTCTGTTATCATTCCGGTACAGTGTGAGTATTTTGCATTAGAAGGATTAGGTAAATTGCTCAATACTATCAAAATAGTACAGCGTAGTATTAATACTAAACTAGAGATAGAGGGATTACTTCTTACTATGTACGATGCTAGACTAAGATTATCTAACCAAGTGGTAGAAGAAGTGAAACTTCATTTTCAGCAGTTGGTATTTGATACGATTATAAAACGAAATACAACTCTAAGTGAGGCTCCTAGTTTTGGTGTACCAGTACTAGAGCACGATGCTACAGCTACAGGTAGTGTAGGTTATTTGAACCTAGCAAGAGAACTTTTGCAAAAGAATGGACTTACTAAAATAAGTGAGGAAGAGAGAATTATACAATAAATGACTAAAAAGGTATTAGGAAGAGGTCTGAGTGCTCTGCTAGAAAATGCAGACACAGATATTACTGGTGTAGAGCACAAAGCACTGCATAGTATTGCTGATATAGAAATAAGCCAGATAGTGGCTAATGCTTTTCAGCCTAGAACGGAGTTTGATCAAGAGGCACTAGAAGAACTTTGTGAATCTATAAAAGTTCACGGAATTATACAGCCCATTACAGTTCGAAAGATAGGGTATGAGCAGTATGAGCTGATAAGTGGAGAGCGAAGAACTCGTGCGTCTATCTTAGCAGGAAAAAATAAGATACCTGCTTATATACGCTTAGCAGACGATCAGCAGATGCTAGAGATGGCATTGATCGAAAATATACAGAGAGAAAATCTTAACGCTATAGAGATAGCACTATCGTATAAGCGTTTATTAGACGAGTGCGGACTAAAACAAGAGGAGTTAGGAGAAAGAGTAGGCAAGAAAAGAACTACAGTAAATAACTACCTTAGACTACTTAGACTGCCAGACGAAATACAACTCTCTATAAAAAATGGAGAGATAATGATGGGCCATGCACGTGCACTTGTCAATGTAGAAAATCCAGAAAGGCAATCCGCTATTTTTCGCTCTGCGGTAACTAGTAGCTTGTCTGTGAGGCAAGTAGAAGAGATCGTAAGAAATGAGAAAGAAAATCCAGAAGGTACGCACAGTAAAGCCGCAGCTAAGTATTTTGATTTTACAGAATACATTAACCATAAAAAAGAAATAGAGAAAAGACTGGATACAGACGTTAGATTCAAATCTAGGTCTAATGATAATGGGACTATCATAATCAGCTTTTCGTCTAAAGAACAGTTAGAGGATATTATAAGTAAGCTGTCGTAGGTTAATTTTGTAGCCCATGAGAAAGTTTCTAGTTGTTTGTATGGTATTAATAGGCTGTGCTGCGTATGCACAAAAGCCGTATAGTGCTCAGTATTTTCAAGAAACTAATCCTAGCAATCTACCAGCCATAAACAATGGCCTGTTTGATTCCACGGGATGGGATAATCCTAAAAAAGCAACTGTACTAGCACTAGTGCTACCCGGAGCAGGTCAGATTTACAATAAAAAGTATTGGAAAGTAGGTATAGTATATGCCGGCATAGGTGGCCTAGTCTATATGTTCAAGTGGAATAGCGATAGCCTACGACACTACCAAGCTATCTATACCTCTAAAATAGATGGAGATTCTACTACACTAGATCTAGCACCGCTAAGGTCTGATGCCTCTATAAAAAATGATAGAGATTTTCATCGACGCTACAGAGATGTATCCATCATCGGGTTTGTAGCTCTATATGCCCTGCAAGCTATAGATGCCAATGTAGATGCTCACTTAAAAGAGTTTAGAGTAAATAAAGACTTGAGTATGAAAGTGTCTCCAGATATCTACGCCTATAAACCAAGTATTGGAAGGTACAGTGGACTTACAGTGAGCTTACGCTTTTAGAATATCGGGTATTTCATAAATTCGCAGTAATAATAAGTAATCACAAACAATGCAAAATATTTCAGTAATAGGATCAGGCACTATGGGCAACGGTATAGCCCACGTATTTGCTCAGAACGGATACCAAGTTTCTTTAGTAGATATAAACCAAGAGGCTTTAGACAAAGCTCTAGCTACTATTGGTAAAAACCTAGATAGAATGGTGGCCAAAGAAAGAATATCTGAGGCAGATAAAGCCGCTACATTAGCCAATATCACTACCTATACAGCAATGGCTGACGGCGTGAGCAAGGCAGATTTAATAGTAGAAGCAGCTACTGAAAACAAAGAGCTTAAATTCAAAATATTCAAGGATATGGATGCTCATGCACCTGCAGGCTGCGTATTAGCGTCTAATACTTCGTCTATCAGCATCACAGAATTGGCTGCACAGACCAGGAGACCTGACAAGGTAATTGGTATGCACTTTATGAATCCTGTACCCGTGATGAAGCTTGTAGAGATTATCAATGGGTACAATACTTCTAAAGAAGTGACTTCTACTATAGATGAGCTGAGCAAGAAAATAGGAAAGGTACCTGCTATGGCAAATGACTATCCAGGTTTTATTGCCAATAGAATACTAATGCCAATGATAAACGAGGCTATTTGGACACTACACGAAGGAGTAGGGCAGGTGACTGAAATAGATACAGTAATGAAACTCGGTATGGCTCACCCGATGGGACCATTGCAACTAGCAGATTTTATAGGATTAGATGTATGTCTTGCGATACTCCATGTACTACACGATGGATTTGGTAATCCGAAGTACGCACCATGTCCTCTACTTGTGAATATGGTAAATGCTGGCAAAAAAGGAATCAAATCTGGAGAAGGATTTTACTCGTGGACTCATGGAACTAAGGAATTAGTAGTAAGCGATAGTTTTGCTTAGTCTAAAGTGAATAGTGAGGAGTAAAAACTCTTAAAATAGTGAAACGCCTTTCGAAAGAAGGGCGTTTTTTTTGATGTAACGAGACTATTAGAATTCTTTTAGGTCTTCGCTAAAGGAGTACAAAAAAAGTTTAAGATCTTACAGAGGTAAATATGAGCAGGGCACAAAAAAAGGTCCAACCACAAATGTGATTGGACCTTCTGAATATTATATAGTAACTAGGTTACGGTATTTTTTTTACATTGACAGCATTCAGACCTTTCATCCCTTTCTCTAGCTCAAAAGAAACTTTGTCTCCTTCTGTTACGTCATCTATCAGTCCTTTGTAGTGTACAAAGTAACTTTCGTTAGTTTCAGATTCTTTTATAAAACCAAAACCCTTATCTGTGTTGAAAAAGTCGATCTTACCTTTACGCTCAGCTTCCATATCAAACTCCTCTTGCTTAGGTATGCTTGTTATGATGTCGTCTAGTTCGAATTCGATTTTGTTTTCTGGATCTGGTGGAGTATCAGAGATGTTGCCATTTTCATCTATGTAGGCCATCATATTATCTAGAGTGCCTTCTGTTGCATTGGCTTTACGCTCTTGACGCTTCTCATCTTTCTCTTTTTTCTTCTTCAGACGTTTTTTCTCTTTTTCTTTTTTAGAATAAGTTTCTTGTGATTTAGACATTAATTGTGTTTTTGTATTAATTTTAGGATGCAAAGATAAGTGATAATTTATTATGTTGTAGGGTGATACTGCCTGTGTGACCAAAAAAGTATATAATTTTCTTTAGTCGTAACTACAAAGCTGCAAGAAAGTCAATGTCTTTTTCAATACAATCAACTGGAAGATGCCCTTCAAGATTTACTCCCTTGAGCACATATTTAGCCAATTATCAAACTTTATCCTCGTTTTATCCGTGAATAGCCGCCAAAGGCCAAATAATCTGCATATTTGCTCACATGAGAAAATTAGGTATTTTACTGCTCGTATCGGTTTCATTCTTTGGCTATTCACAAGACAAATTACTAACTATACAAGACGCTATAAGAGGATATCATTTATATCCTAAGGGATTATATGACTTGCAATGGCTACCTGGAGGAAGTTGGTTTTCTCAGATTAGAATAACGGATGACGGACAAGTAATAGAAGTACAAGAGATAGATGCCTACGGGGGTTACAGGGTGTCTGGCAGAACTATTATAGTGAGTATAGAAGACGTTAATAGTTCGCTAGCTGATGAGGATACACTAACTAGACTTCCCAGAGCTACTTGGTTAAGTGATAAAGAATTTCAATTTGTTTCTAACAAAAAGGGATACGCTTATAATATAGAAGACAAGAAAACGCGTGCACTCACATTTACCAATGAAATAGGAGTGGAGAGTCCTCAGTTATTTGCAGATGGCAGCGGTATGTATGGCGAAACAGAAAACGGATTTGGCTATAGCAGAGATAATAGAGGAAATGAAATAGCGTCTACTACAGATGGTATAGTCATAGGAAAAGCAGTACATCGTTCGGAGTTTGGTATTACCGCTGGACTTTTCCCTTCGCCTAGCAATAAGCTTATGGCTTACTATGAAATGGATGAACGAATGGTGACTGAATATCCCCTCTACAAGCTAATTGATACTCCTGCTACAGCCACTATGCTTCGCTACCCAACAGCGGGAGCCAAAAGCCACCATGTGAAGGTGCATATACAAAACATGACCAATGCTGATGCTCCAGTTACTATACATACTAAGGGAGATCCAGAGCAGTTTCTCACAAATGTGAGCTGGACACCAGATGATAAATATGTACTGATAGCCATAGTGAATAGAGCCCAAAACCATATGTGGCTAAATAAGTATGATGCCAAAACAGGAGCTTTTGTAAAAACACTTTTCGAAGAGAAGAATGATAGATATGTAGAGCCTGAGCATACTGCGATATTTCTAAAATCCGATCCTACTAAATTCGTCTGGTGGAGCGAGAGAGATGGGTATAATCATCTGTATTTATATGATGTAGAAGGAAACCTTATCAAGCAACTAACCAAAGGGAAATGGATAGTAACAGACTATCACGGGATGAGTAGTGATGGTGAAAAACTCTACATTACAGGGACTAAGGATAGTCCACTAGAGAGACATTTATATTGCGTAGATACTAAAAGTGGTAAGTCCAAAAACTTAACGAATGTATCTGGCTACCATAGTATTACTGCTAATGAAGATTGCTCTATGTTCATAGATAACTATGCCTCTACCAAAGTGCCAAGAGAGGTCCGTTTACTAGGCGAAAAAGGAGCCGTTTTAGAAGTGCTGCATACAGCTACGAATCCCTTGTCTGATTATAAACTAGGCGAAATGGAGCTAGGTGTACTCAAAGGAAAAAGCGGAGATGATTTACACTTTAGAGTTTTTAAGCCTATCGATTTTGATGCAAACAAAAAGTATCCAGTTGTAGTTTATTTATATAATGGACCTCACCTGCAGCTAGTGACGAATAACTGGTTAGGAGGTGCAAATCTTTGGTACCAATGTATGGCCCAAAAGGGATATGTTGTTTTTAGTATAGATGGAAGAGGTAGTGCAGACAGAGGTTTTGAGTTTGAAAGTACTATACACCGAAACTGCGGAGAAAAAGAAATGGAAGATCAGTTGACAGGAGTAGAATGGCTCAAGAAACAAAAGTGGGTAGATGCGGATAGACTGGGCATACACGGCTGGAGTTACGGTGGTTTTATGACTACTAGTATGATGAGTAGAAATCCGGGGGTGTTCAAAGTAGGAGTAGCCGGTGGACCGGTGATAGACTGGACACTATATGAGATCATGTATACCGAGCGATATATGGATACTCCA
>DNBZ01000156.1:0-5622 GCA_003484585.1 Bacteroidota bacterium
GTGACACCCATACAGTGAAAGCATGCATCATGCCCTTTAAAATGCTCTACGGCATCACTAAAATCTATAAAATCTAAGTGTATGAGTTCTTTGAGTTTAGGATGTTTGAGTCCTAAGCTTCTTCTATTTATAGCGAGCACTTCATCTACCTTGTCATTTGCCAAACACTCATTGAGCGTAGACCGACCTACCATACCGGTGGCTCCTGTTATTATTACTTTCATTTGGTTACTTCTTGCATTTCACGAATTTGCTTCAGAACCATATTCTTAGGCATAAAAGGCATTAACTTCATTAGTATTTTTTGACTAAATGTTAAGCCACTAATAACATCTATATCACCTGACAGCATTGCATCATAACCCTCTTGAGCTACGTGCTCGGCACTGGTTAGGTTATCAAAGAGCTTCGTTCTATCCATACCGCTTACCTTACCAAAATCAGTATCTGTAGCCCCTGGCATTAGATTAGTCATAGTGACTCCAGTGCCTCGCAGTTCTTCAGATAGAGCATTACTAAATGAAGTCACAAAAGCCTTAGTAGCATAGTACGTAGCCTGTAGAGGTCCTGGGATAAGTGAGGCTGTAGAGCTTACATTGAGCACCTTGCCATTTCCTTTTTTTACAAAATCATTTGTGAATAGATGAGTTAGCTGGGTAAGAGCTATTACATTGAGTAGTATCATAGATACATCTTCTTCTAGCTTACGCTCAAGAAATTTACCTATACCTCCAAAGCCCGCATTATTTATAAGATAATCAACTTCAATGTCCAACGATTTCACCTCATCATAGAGTTTCTGTGCGGCATTGGGAGCAGTCAAGTCTTTGGTGATTACTGCTGCTACAATTTTATACTTCGCCTCTAAGTCAATTTTCAACTCGTTTAGCTTCTCTGTACTTCTAGCTACTAAGATGAGGTCGCCACCTATAGCTGCGTGTATACGTGCCAACTCTAGTCCTATACCAGAACTTGCTCCGGTAATAAGTGCTGTCTTCTTCATTGTATATATTTTTTTCGTAATGTTTCTAATAATTTAGCTGTATTTATACTATCCCTTTTAAGTAATACTGTGGTAGCAAAACCGTCTACATAACTCATGATAAGATCTGCTTCAGCATCTGCATCTGCGTACTTCAACTCTGTGAGAGCTTTTACTAAAATGTCTTTAGTCGGTTTGCTCATCTCGTCATCGTAGAAATCATTCTGCCATTTGAGCGAATAGATTAATCGCCAAAACGGATAATCTTGCTCCCCGATGTGAAACGGCAACTCCATAATGGCTTGCACTCGTTTAGCTGAGTCAGGTAGCTCTATAATACTTGCTAGCAGCGGCTCAACTTTCTCCTTTCCCATTTGCATAACAGCATTAAGAAGTCCGACTTTATTTTGAAAGTGCCGAAATATTAGCCCTTCAGAAACACCTGCTTCTTTAGCTATTAGATTAGTAGATACTGCATAAAACCCTTTGTTAGAAAAAAGTTCCAAAGCGGTTTGAAGTATAGCAACTTGCTTGTCAGTCATAATGTAAGTAAGTAATTGCTTACAAATGTAGCATTAATTTTATTAAGATACAAACAAACTGTAAGTAACCACTCACTTATCTATATTATACAGCACAACTAAAAATGCTACTCAGCAATTTTAATATCTTTGACGCTAATAGATAAACACATTAAAAAACCATAATCGACTATACTCCAATAGCCATGATACCAAACTTACCACTCTTTATTAGTATTACATTCTTAGCCGCTGTAGCATACACCTACCTAGTTACTATGCAGGCAAGCAATAATCACAAAGCAGTGCGATGGGGCTCTCTCTTATGGCTCTTAGCCATAGCCGTACCTACGCTCTACGGCTTTTTCTTAGATACGAGCACCGCACCTCCACGTATGCCAATACTCCTAGCACCTGCACTCATTGCTATTCTCATAGCTTTCAATACCCAGAAGGGGAGAGTATTCATAGATTCACTAGATATCAAACTATTAACTTGGCTCAGCCTTGTACGTATTCCTGTAGAGATCTGTTTATTTTGGCTATTTCTCGAAGGACAAGTACCAGAGGTAATGACCTTCGAAGGAAGAAACTGGGACATCCTCGCCGGGGCCACTGCACCTATAGTGGCGTACTTCTACTTCAATAGAAAAACCCTGAGCAAAAAATTATTCCTAGCTTGGAATGTAATCGGAGTCCTACTACTCGTAAATATCATAGTGCACGCTGTACTATCAGTACCCAGCCCCATTCAGCAGTTCGGTCTTGAGCAACCCAATATGGCTATTTTACACTTCCCATTTGTTTGGCTAGCTAGCTATGTAGCACCCATTGTATTGTTTAGCCATTTTGTGATAATTAGGAGATTGATAAGAGGGAATTAATCCAAAAACAAGTAATAATAACCGCATAATCTTAATGCTAATAGTTCTAATCTATTCTATAAAAAAAGATGCTGCTCATTATTGGCCCCACTGGCCTTTTCCTATATTCATATGCGACTCTTATAGAGCCCATCCTCGTCAATATAAAATCAATAAGCATGAGGGAAATACATTTCCTATGAAAAGTTCGACTTGGAATTTAAGTTAGGCTTACTTTTACATTCAATAAAACACCTTAGCCATAATACTCCACGTACTGATTTTCAGTCTCATATAGTTTAATGCAGTGTAGTGTAGCACCTTCTGGCATTTCGTCTTCTATCTGTTCCCAGATTTTCATTACGATATTTTCTATGCTAGGCATTACATCTTTCAGAAAGTCTACGTCTAGATTAAAATTCTTATGGTCTAGCTTAGATACAACCTTGTCTTGCAAAACAATTTTTAGTTTTTTGAGATCCATCACAAAACCAGTATCAGGATTAGGAACACCTTTCACTGTAACGAAGAGATCAAAATTATGACCATGCCAGTTTGTATTAGCACACTTGCCAAAAACAGCATCGTTCTGCTCTTCTGTCCAACTAGGATTAAAGAGTTTATGTGCTCCATTAAAATGAACTTTTCGTGTTACGTATACCATTGAAAGGTGCAAAAGTAAGTCTAAGATTAAAAAGTAAGTCTAAGATTAAAATTAAATCTAAGTCTAATCTTTAACTTTTGACGCCAAGATTAAACTTAAACATAAACTTAGACTTAAATTTGTGATACATGGCGATACTCGTTACCGGTGCAGCAGGATTTATAGGCAGCTGTTTAGTCTCTTTTCTCAATGAAAAAGGCCTAACAGATCTCATCCTAGTAGATGATTTTAGCAAAGCAGAAAAAGCTAGGAATCTGGAAGGAAAACTCTTTACGGCTAAAATAGACCGCTCTATATTTCTTCACGACATGGGCAGACACTCGATTGAGTTTGTGTTTCACATAGGAGCTCGTACAGATACTACAGAGTTTGACAAGAGCATCTTCGATGAGCTGAATATGGACTATTCTCAAAAACTTTGGAATCACTGCACTGCGAATAATATCCCATTTCTATACGCATCATCTGCAGCTACCTATGGTGGTGGCGAGCACGGTTTTGATGATACTGCAGATGGTACTCCGCTCCTACCACTTAATCCATATGGACAGAGCAAACAAGACTTTGATCTATGGGCATTAGAGCAAGAAAATAAACCCCCTTTTTGGGTAGGTTTAAAATTCTTCAATGTCTTTGGGCCTAATGAGTACCACAAAGGCAGAATGGCCAGTGTAGTGATGCATGCCTTTAACCAGATAAAAGAAAACGGAAGCCTAAAACTTTTCCAAAGCCATAACACTAAGTACGAAAACGGCGGACAAATACGTGATTTTATATATGTGAAAGATCTACTTTCACTTATGTGGTTTTGGTACGAGAAACGAACAGATAACGGCATCTACAACGCAGGTACAGGAACAGCCCGAACCTTCAATGATTTGGCCAATGCCATATTTATCGCCGTAAACAAAACTCCACACATAAACTACATCCCGACTCCGGAAGATATACGTGACAAGTATCAATACTTTACCGAAGCTAAGATGGAGAAAACCCGTAAAGCTGGATACGATAAACCTTTTTATGAGCTAGAAGATGCCGTAGCTGATTATGTACAAAACTACTTAATGCAAAACGCTAGCTATTGAAAAGAGTACTGCTAATAGCGTGGGTAGTAGGTGTAGCTCTTGCAGCCATACTAGGGGTGAAGCTAGCAGGTAACGATGCCGCAGAACCAGAAACAGAACTACTAGACATAGCTCCATTCATAGAAGAATTAAAGCAGGAATCTGACCAACTCTTTACAGAACTTTCCCCTATAGGTTTTGACCAAGCCTCTAACGCAAAAGCTCTTGAGCTTCGCAAAGAACGATGGTACATTCTGAGCATAGAAGCAGGGACCCCGACTTATTGGAATAGCAATAAAGTAGGCATAGATACTACTGTTTTATCTGCACCACATTATCCTATACTCTATCTATTTGGTGACGACCTGTATGCCGTTTTCCAAAAAAGTCCTGAAACATACTTTTCTTTCCGACTAGCAAATGAAGGACAGATACATGCTAGACTGGCTCAGCATGCGAGCGTGTTTAATAATAAGCACCTAATAGAAGATCAGCTCCCTGACCACCTCACAAGTACTATCCTCCCTTTTCAAACCATAAAAAGAACCCAAGGAGCCTTTTTGAACTTGGCACTAATCTGCAGTTTTCTATTCTTGTTTTTAGCCCTTTGGTATGCAAATGAACGAAATCTACTGATGTACATAGCTGCGGTAGCAGTCGTCATAATCAATATTCTAACGTACTTTTATCTGAAGCTACCTTTAATCGATTATTTTTTTATAGCTTCAGAAAGCATGACAGATATGAGTGCCCTACAGCTCAATGTCACCTTATATATACACCTTGCTAGTCTTGTAGCTGGCTGTCTTCTTGTATTTTCTTTGGTCAAAAAACTACCCAAGATGCTAAGTATATTTCTACTAAGTTTAGGCGTAGTATTCTTAGCAGATTTTTTCTTAGGCCTTAGTGCTCACATTGTCCGCAGATCTGCCATTCCATTTGATTTCGAGAAACTATTTAATCTAAGTAGCACGTCTTTTGCTACTCTTGGGTTTATCTGTCTCACCTTCATAGCACTCTGGCTCCTAATACATTACACTAAACTTTCTAAGTTTCTTATGGGCAGCACGTGGTTCTCTGTAAGTGCCGGCATATTGGCTTTTTCTATTTTTCAGTATTGGGATGCGAGTAGATCTTTCAGCAGCATCTTCCCTCCTATACTGCTCACAGGAGTAGGAGTTTTCATAAATAGTAGACCCATCACTCAACGCTGGAAAATCTACACTTACTTTATTCTCACAGCATTACTCACCGCTTCCATAATTGCTGAAAATCACGAAGTGCGAAACGAGCAAATAGCTCGCGACTACGCCATTCGCTTGGTAAATAATGAAGATCCTAGAGCAGAGAGCATCTTACAAACTTTTGAAAACCAGCTAGCTCAAGAGTTTCTAGTACCGGAAGATTATCAAAATTTTATAGCTAAAAAAGAACTAATAGAAAGTAGGCTAAAGCATCTGTATTTTAGTAACTATCTAGAGAAATACGAGCTTAAGCTACTCAGTTTTAGCCCAGACGGGAGCAA
>DNBZ01000156.1:5755-6489 GCA_003484585.1 Bacteroidota bacterium
AGTGCTTATTTCTACCGTTTGGATAATGCCTCTGGACTAAACGGCTACATAGCTGAGTATGAAAACTGTGATATAGAAGGTCACTACGGCAGCACCTATATTCTTCTGCAGCCACGTATGGTACAGTCTGAGTTTCTCTATCCTGAAGTATTCAAAAACCAAGAAGACGAACCCTTGATATCTCTCAATGATTATTCATTTGGGCTATACTTTAATAATAAGCTGGTAAGTCAACGGGGTAGTTTTTCGTATCAACTAGACGCTATACCTAAAACAGAGTCTTCCCTCTTTTCTCTATCAGACGTACATCATTATGTATACACCCTCGGGCAGTATAAGGTAGCCCTTAGCAAGCGAGAAAATACTATACGTGCGTGGCTATCTACGCTTACATTTACCATAGTCACCTTACTCCTAATTGGAATACTCAGCTCCTTGGCTGGATACTTTTTCTTGGGTAAAGAGCACCCCCTATCTCGAGCATTTTTACCTTTCGCTAATAGATTTCTAAGTACTCGCATACAGACCTCACTTACAATCATACTGCTAACTGGTCTGCTGCTATCTGTATACATCATCATAGGTTTCATACAAGCTAACTACAATCAAAATCTTGAGGACCAGCTGCTGAATAAAGTAAAAAGCATAAGTGCTACGCTGCAAAACAAAGTAAACCTAGCGGCCAAACTACAAAACGAAGAACAGCGTACACTTATACTCAATGAAGAAAGTAG
>DNBZ01000151.1:0-486 GCA_003484585.1 Bacteroidota bacterium
GCACATGGATTTGGTAGCAGATCTTATAGATCGTGTATTGATGAATCCTGAAGACGGGTCTAACCTTGCCGCTGTAAAAGCGGAGGTAAATGAATTGATGCAAGATTTTCCGCTATATAATTAGTCAAAATTCTGTTCTAAAAAATCGTCTTATATTGGCGTGCTTAACTAAAAGCTAAAATTATCAAAACCATACTAACCGACATAAGACAATACTGGAGAAACGACCTGCTTGCAGGTTTTAGCGTTTCACTAGTAGCACTGCCTTTATCCATAGGAATAGCACTAGCCATGGGTCTGCCTACCAAAGCCCTATTAGCTGGAATAATGGCAGCTATAGTAGGCGGTATTTTCACATCTTTAATTAGAAGTAGCAATGTGTCCATTAATGGGCCTTCCCCAGCACTTATTGGCATCGTAATAGCAGGAATGGCCGCATTAGATGGCTGGGAGTATATGCTGGCAGCTTTTGTGTGTGCAGGTGCT
>DNBZ01000151.1:538-5360 GCA_003484585.1 Bacteroidota bacterium
GTACAAGGAATGATGGCCGCCATAGGGGTTATTATACTGGCAGGGCAGGTGCATCCTGGGCTAGGTGTGGAGATTGGTAAAATGAATGACTTCGATAAGCTACTTGAGATTCCAAGCAGTTTGGCCAACATGAACCCTCTTATTGCTATCATTTTCTTTAACAGTCTAATTATACTAGCGATACACCCTTACGTTACAAACCGCTTTATAAAATATGTGCCTGCTCCTATTTGGTTGCTTCTTTTTGCCGTCCCGTTATATATCCTGTTTCAGTATATAACTGGAGGTGAGGTTTTATTATTTGGCAAAATGCACAATCTAATACCAAGCAATGACCTTATAAGCTTCGCACTACCCGCAGATTTGCTCAACGACTTTTTTATTTTTCCAGACTTTGGCAAAATTAGAACTTTAAGTTTTTGGCTAGTTGTATTGTCGGTTTTCCTGGTTTCTACCATAGAGACCTTGGGCTCGGCAAAGGCTATAGATAAAATAGATCCGCTTAATAGAAAGACCAATCTAAATAAAGACGTGGCCGCCATGGGACTGAGTACCATGCTCTCTGGTGCACTTGGCGGATTGCCAATAATAGCAGTGATAGCCCGTAGTTCTGTAAACATAAACCACGGAGCGAAAACCCGATTATCTAACCTTGTACATGGGGTGATTATCCTCTTGTTTGTGTTCCTACTGTCAGACTATATTATGATGGTACCTAAAGCAGCTCTTATGGCTATTTTAGTTTTTACTGGATATAAGCTTGCGAGTCCTAAGGTTTTTAAAGACGCTATTCTTAAGGGCTATGAGCAGTTCCTTATACTAAGCGTCACGCTTATAGCCACGTTACTCACGGATCTTAATAAAGGGATTTTAATTGGAATACTATTTACGGTAGTAATTCATTTAGTTCGCTCTCACTTACCCGCTGGCCTTTTCTTTAAATACCTAATTCTTCCTTCTTTTAATCTAGCCAAAATTGAAGATCATTTTCACTTCAGAATAAAAGGGGTTGCTAACTTCTCTAGCATCTTGAAAATGCGTAAACTGCTCAATACAGTAACAGAAAAGGAACGAATAATTTTCGATTTTTCTCACACTCGATTAGTAGATTTTTCACTACTTGAGTTTGTAAACAACTGGGGTAAGGATTATGAAGCAGATAGAGGAGGACATTATGAAATAATCGGTTTAGATGAGCACCTAACTACAAGCGAGCACCCTTTTAGCATTCACACATTGCCACAGGCAGTAACCAAGCCATTGTCTAAAAGACAAAAAGAACTCAAAGAGTTTGCCTATGCATATCATTGGAATTTTAATCATAAGTTGGACTGGAATACAGACTATCTCAAGGTAAATAAATTCTTTAAAACACGGCCCATTGAGTACCTGAAAAATAGGATTTCTGGTGATTATACCGAAACAGTAAGCTGGGAACTAATAGATATAACCTTTGACGAAGGTGCATTGATGGCAGCCGAAGTGCATAATACTTCTATGCTTCGTATCTGCTTTGATATGGATATCCCAGACTTTGAATTAGAAAAAGAAAAACTATTCCTGCGTTTATTAGACTATGCCGTAAAAGAAGATGTAGATATAGAAGGAGATAAGGGTTTTAGACAAAAGTTCTCTATAAAAGGTCCAGATAAAAAGGCCATAAAACAATTCTTCAATGCTGATTTTAAAACATTCTTACTTGCCAACGACAAGTACCATATCGAAAGCAGAAATAACGAGCTTTTAATATTCCGATATTTCCGTATTATGACTATTGGAGAAATAGAAGAAATCGTTCGATATGGTGAGAGTTTAACTGGCCAATTTCACAAATTGCTAGCCACACAAGAGTTAATCAAGCCCCTGAGTTAATATCCATAAATTAGGTACAGATGGTATTTAGCAGCATAACATTTATTTTATACTTTCTGCCCATATTTATGGTGCTGTATTACCTTATGCCATCTAAATACAGAAATATAACACTGCTTGCAGGTAGTGTTATATTTATAGTTGGGGTGCTCCTCGATTCATATTTGTAATTATTGGGACTAGTTTGGTAAATTACTTTGTCATTAACCGAATGCACAAGTGGGTCTTAGAGCTGACAGAATACTAGGTGGAGACTTGCCCGATGCATAGGCTTTCAGATACACTTTGATTTTTCGGGTTACTCAGATATGGCCATTGGTTTATGCAAAATGCTAGGGTTCAATATTCCAGAAAATTTTGAAAGCCCGTATACTTCTAAAAGCATCACTGAGTTTTGGAGAAGGTGGCATATATCGCTAGATGGATGAAAAACTACCTGTATATTCCGCTGGGAGGAAACAAAAGATCATCTGTTTAGCACGGCTAAATTTTGCCCGGAATGGGCGGTTCACTTTAACCGGATTTCCCAGCTAGACGCCTATGTACACAAAAGACAAGAACATAAGTGAGGAAATAGCCAAAACGGATCTGTTTCTAATTGTCTGTCCTGAAGGAAACCTTCAAGACTTTGGCTGGGGAATACTAAAAGAGTTGTATTCCCTCTTTTATAATTTTCACTAAAGAATAAAAGCGTAACCTATGCTGGCACCATAACTATTAGTTAGCTTAGAGACGGCTAGAGACTGCAGTCCTACTACAGAAAGATAAAAGCTGTTTCTACCTGTTCTGTACTCTGCTGCTTCTCGCCATTGCAATCCTGTAAAATTGCCATATCCTAGTGAAGAAAAAAGCACAAAATTAGGTCCAAAAGTATAGTGCAGTCCTACGTTACCAGAGACCCCGAACGCCCCTATTCCTATAGTAGATAAGCTTACAGATCCTATGGCTTTTTTGCCAAGTCTTTTCTGATAAGACAAGCTAATAGTAGAAGGAAGTGAAAGCAAGTTTACCTCTTTTCTGCTTCTAGAAACCACATTATTATACGTAGAGTCAAATCTATCTACAAAGTTGGAGCTATCATTTAACACATCTAAATATACTCCTGTGAAACGAAAAGACGAGTCTAGGTCTAATCTCGTTTTATTATTAAGTCTAAGTATGTTGAGATTATCTATGCTAAAAGATAAAGAGGAGTTGGCGTCTGGAGCGTAACTGCCGTATAGATTTCCGCTTAGCCCTGCACCCTGAAGGCCACTGCTCGATTCTGAAATAGATAATCCGTCAGCTTCAATGTCTAAATAGCTTCCTCTTGGTGCTGTGAATACTCCTAATTTAGTGGCAGATATTTCTCTATATCTGGAGGCTATTTGTACTCCTAGGGCGGCTTTAAGTTGCCATTTATCTGAAGATACTAAGTTACGTGTAGCACCTATTGTAGTGGTGGTTGCACTTATGTATTTACTGTTTTCCGTTATTACGTTCTGATTTTCATACACCGCATTGCCAAAAAAAACAAGCTTGGAAAAATCATTGTTCATTTTTAAAGCATCTATAGATCCATAAGATGTGTATACACCCCACTTTCCGTTTATTTTGAATTCAGCTTTTATCTCGGATTGTACAAGCGTATTGTTTCTCTTTTGAGTGCCGTTTACAAATTTGCTTTTAGCATCCTCAGAAAAAGTAGTCCTAAACAGGATGTCATTAAACATTTTGACATTAAGAGAGTTGGATCCGGCAAAGGTCTTTCCCTCTGTTTTAAAAGTGCCAGCACTCCATTGCTTATCAAATCTATCTCCTAAGTGTGTAAAGCTGTCTAAGGTGCTTAGTTGTGCCTTGCAGCTAAAGCTGCCCGCTACTAGTAGTGCAGCGAAAATCCTAAAATTTATTTTCATATACCACCTCAGTGCTTATTTGTACTTTAATTCCATAGTCCGAAAATAGTTTGTATCTCGTATTGTCTTTAGTATCTAGTGTTATTTTCACATTCACATCGGTCGCATTTTTAAGCAATGCCATCTGTGGTCTAGTTACTGTTGTTTCTAGAGAACTCTCTACAGCAGCAGCTGTTTTTTCGGTTACAGGGTCTACTTCTGCGGCGGCTACGGTGCTATTGCCGTCTGCAAAAAGGGTGGTGAGCACGTTGCCAGATCCATCCAAAAATTCTAATTCTATTTTTGCCTGAATAGGAAAGTTATTGAATGCTGTTATTCTTAATAGTCCCTCCTTTACACCTTCTATTTGTTCGTTCGCAAAAAGATTGATAGGGGACTTTGATTTGAGAGCTAGCCCATCCATACCTACTTGCATGGGCACGTCTATTCTCAGATTTACTATCAACTCACTAAAATCATATGCAAAATCGCTTAAGTTTATAGTTCCTTTTGATCTTACTTTCCCTATTATTTCTGCGTGTAGTTCGTCTGGCATATTCTCCAAAAACTGCTTTAGGTTAGAGTTGGTTTTGTCTACCAAAATGCTCTTTTCTATAGGTGTGGTAGTGCTTGAATTAGAAACCTTTTCTAAAAAGATAGGTGCCGAAAGTTGTTCTGCTGATAATACCACAGTATTTGGTTTTCTGTTATTCACTCCCTTCAAAGATTTAATGTCTATTTCTGAATCTATACCAAAGCTGTTTACAAAAAGCATCTCAAGTGTAGCGTCTTCTAATGATAGGTTTCCTTCCACGTTTTTAAAAATTGTCAGTTTTGTGGTGTCGTCTAGGTTTAGTTCATGATATCCGGGATCGCCAATAACTAAATTGGGTACTACATCTGCCAGCCCAAACTCGATTTTTATTTTGTCTTGCAAAGAGAGCGTGCGTTCGATACCTGAATAAGCAATTTTTGCTATTAGCTCGCTGTAAACATGATTGGTAAGTGGGAACTGGGAGTTGGTTTCTCCCCAAAGGAAAATCTCAGAACCAGCTATTGAAAACTCCTCATTTAAA
>DNBZ01000036.1 GCA_003484585.1 Bacteroidota bacterium
CGAGACAGGAGGGCATGTCTGCCAGTTTCATCACCCTACAATAAGTTATAGGCAAATATAATAAATTTAATTATAATCCAACATATTTTGTATCTCTTTTCTGTAGTCGGCGCATTCTATTAATCTGTAAGAATCATTTTTCTCATTAAACCACACAATAAAGCACTTCTTTATATCAATGTTTGTTTCTAATTCTATAATGTATCTGTAAAGGGAAAGTTGTAGTGAGTAGGTTGTAAACTCACATTCAGGTAGGTGGGATATTGGATCTAGCATCCAATTATTGTACTTACTTTTGTAATCTATTTTTTTGTTAGTTTTCCAGTCAAATATGACAAACCCGTCAAGAGGTGTTGAATAGTAGAGCTGGTCAACCATACCACAAATCCCATGCTTGCTAGACCCAACGCAAAGCTCAGAGCAAATAGGTATAAGGTTTTCTTTTGAATCTTCATAAAATTTTAAAAAGTGGGACTCAATTTTATTATACGCTTCTAAATCTAAATCAGAATCATATATTGTATTATTAAGTATCTTATTATTAATGTAGTCTTCAGCAAATGCGTGAAACTTACTTCCTTTATTACAAGCTCGCGTACTAATTGAATCCCACTTATTTAAGATCTCCTCAACGGTTTTGTTTTCTTTCTTGGCACTACGCTGTGCCCAAAATTCCTTTATAAAAGGTTTTTTGAATTGTCCAATGAATGTGGTTACAGATGTTGCAGGGTTTCCTTCTATAGTATACGTGTGCCCTTCCTCTGTAAATACCACATCCTTGAACTTATTTAATTCTTTGAAAATCATCTAAAAGTTTTTCTATATAAACACATGCATCCATTAGTTCTTCTTGTAGATGTACGAGCCACTGCTCTTTGGAGAGATCTTTACGCTCCATTGTAACACCATACTTATTTTCACCAACTTTTGCTCTCTCTTCTATCTTCTTACAGACTCTTTCTTCTATCTTACTCATGAACCACAGTTTTCACAATCTGGGTTGTCTATTGAACAAGCCTCTGGTTGTTCTTTATCTTCTAAGTCAGTTAACCAAGAGTCAAATGTATTATCTCTTGATTCATCTGCTTTCTTAGCTAAATCTTTTAAGTACTCTTGATCATTTGTTGCCATAAATATACGCATTTAATTGTTAAAAGAAAAGTGGCTAAAAGAAAACCAAATTGAAACGCCACTAACTTTTCAATTGGGAGAGTCATTGCTGGTTCAACTCTCAAACATCATTACATGAAGGGACTTATCTGATCCAACAGCCGTTGCTGACTGAAGTGTCGGTTCGGTAACCCAGATTGCAAATCTAGATAAAAAAATCTAGTTAGTACTACAAAATTTTAAAAAAATTTTATAAAAAAATATCCCCCTCGAAATGAAGGGGATACAAACCATGAGAAACTGTTATGAAAACATTGTCACTTAAAAGTGACACACAAAACAGTACAATGATACAAAACTTTTATTTATAAACCAAAACATTTTAAAAATTTTATGAGAGAATGAGTTAGTGGACCTCCTAGCCTGATACCCCTACCAATGTCTGAGCGGATCAGACACCCCCGGGTGTCTTAGTCCACTCCGATCGTGAAAGGCAGTAACGGTTGCTAGCCGTTGCTGCTATATTTATTAACCCTAAATTATATATGTTATGGGAAATTTAGCAAAAGGAGCTACGACTCCAAAGTCAATTAAGAAAGCTGCTGCCAAAGTAGCTAAGATTATGGATGCTGCAGAGTCTAGCGCTCAACGTCAGTACAATGTCAACAAGCTTGGCGTACGTAAGGAACTTGATGAGTTCTTCCGAGTTGCAAAGATTGTAGAGTCAAGTAACTCTGACTACTACATGTTGCACTTGGTTGAAGGCACTAAGAAGTACGATCCTTTCAAGGTATCTGTACCTATCCTTGCAAGTGACTTAAGCTTTAACTATGTAGGACAAACCTACTTAGATAAGAGCATGACAGTCGCTGATGTAGATCACAAGTCTATGGTGTCCTTACTTGAGGTAGCTGATAAGCACCTTAATGAGGCGTTCATCAGTGATGAGTACTACATCTATGGGTTCCAAGTGTTGCGTTACTTTGTAACTGAGAAACCTACTGAGAAGTGGTCTTCAGTTGACATTGTTGATGACAATGGTGATGTGTTACACCAAGGTGTGTACATCAAAAAGCGATTGGTTCGTGCAGATGGTAGTGCACTAGACCAAGAGTAGGCTGGCTAATTAAGGGATATACTATGTATGTCCCTTTTTTTTAATCTCGCCTTTGACTCCTACTAATTTTTGAGCGGGAGGGTATCCGTAGATTGTAATAAAATCTCACCGATAACTCCTACTAATCATTGAGAGTAATCAAACTGTAAAAGAAAAGCAAATGAAACAACCAGAACTAAATCTGTTGTATGTCAAAGAGAAGAACATGCATCAGTTTGCTTGTAACAAAGCAACCAAGACAAGAGTAGAGCGAGTTAATGACGTTATTAGTAGTGCAATAGAGCATGCCAGGCAACTAAGGCACTCTAAGACACTAAAAGCAACATTCTAATAATGCCTTACATTATAAATATAGCTAATTATGAAAAATAGCACATTTATCGACATACTAATGGCTGCATACTTATTTATACTCGCAGTCTTTACAATAACACTATTTGTAGTAGGTAACAACCTAATACTAATTGCATGCTTACCAGTATTATTCTACGGAATATACTTATTACTAAACAAATAAAGTAGAACTAACCTATACATAAACTGCCCGTTTAACGTATAATATAAACTCTACTTTACACCGAGTGTATGGTATTAACATAGGTTCGATTCCTATGCACTCACTAAATTATTAATCACTTAAACATTAAACACATGCGCAAGTATAAACTTATACCAAACAAACAAGGAGTGTTAGAACTTGATCCGTCATGTCCTAGTGTTCCAACAACAATTGATGTACCTACAATAGAAGCTGTACAAACATTAGATTGCAGTGATCAACCTAAAGCTTACTATGCAATAGCAGAGCATCCAAAACAAGTACTTGAACTATTATCAAGAGCTAACTATTGGATAGGGTTTAAAGAAAGACACATTAACACAACCTCTCCATCATTCTTAGCTATTGATGGCTATGAAGAGTGGACTAAAATATCAAAGAAAGATGCCTAAGAAAAAGAAATATCACCTCAAACTAGCTGAAGGAGAATTCATTTTTGAGGACGAAGAGTACTACAAACTATGTATGGAGCTAGGCAGATTAAACTTTAATCTACGTATAAAACTTTGCGACAAAGACACAGAAGTACTAGAAATATCAATCTAATTAGCTTGCATGGCTAATAAAAGAAGAGAGAGCACTAGAGAGGTAACCTATTACACTACCCTGCTCTCTCTTTTTACTTAACAAGTTTACACACAATCAATCAATTTATTAATTAATCAACAGTTATCCCAAGATGGAAACAAACACAAACACAACAGCAGCTCCCGTAATGGTTGAGCAAATCTTATCAACTCGTAACCCTGAAATCTTTCAGTTAATGCTACGCCAAGAGGTAGAAAAGCCTGCGGCAGCAAATCCGCTTGGATTCTTCTTAGAAGGATACCCAGGAGTAGGAGATGGCATTGAACGTCGAGTATCTTATCAATCTGTATCAAAGCATGTTATGGAAAAATACAACATCACTGAAGGTGTTGACTTTTCTATTGCTATTGGTAAATCATGTAAATTGCTTGTAACAGAGACGTTTGAACAAAGAACTTGGACAAACTCTGACGGTACAAAAGGTGCACAAAATCCTAAAGTTAATCCTTCTACAGCAGAATCATTAACTCAAGGTGGTAAACCAATTTACCGTAATTGTACTGTTACATTTGACTTAGCTACAGAAGACACATTTATTGCCCATGACAAGGCAGGTGTGGCACAGGCTTCGCCATTTGTGAGCACAGTAGATGACTTAACAGTCTAAATTATTAAGAGAGAGTCATAATGGCTCTCTCTATTTCTAACTTATTAAACTAAACCATATTATGGAAACAATTTTTATAGCTTGCGTAAGCATAGCATTATTTTGTTCAGTATTCTCTATTGTCTTAACACTCATACTTAAAAATGAATTAGGTAGAACAAACAACGAAATATTAGAGTGTGCTACAAGAACACATCTACTTAAATTAGAGATAAGCACATTAGAAACTAAGCTTAATCCTCCTAAAAAACGTAGAGGTAGACCAAGAAAAAATGTACAACCTAAAGTAGTTCATAGCCTTGGAGAGCTCTAAAGAATTTATAACTCGCATGATGCTCATGATCAACGAATTACCAGAAGAAAAGAAGCGTGATCAATACGCGCTTCTTTCTTTATTAAGCTTTCAACTTAAAGGTAGAGATAGAGAAATAATGCGTACTTTTGTACGTAGAACACTCCATTCCGTTGAAGAAAGTCCAAACATGCCTAGAAGATTTAAAGATGAAGTCAGAAAGAAAATTAGAAGTGTCTGCAAATCAGCTGAATATACTTTTGCGCTTCCACAGATTGACAAAAAAGCGTTGGAAGAAATACTGGGCAAGCAGGCAGATTAATAAAATTCTTAAACTACTAAACAAATAGGTATGATAAACTTTATAGGTAATCCTAGACTTTTGAAATGCTGCGCAACAAGTACAGATTTACAACTTGCAGTGAACTACTGTAAAGACAAAAAAATACTTGCAGTAGATACAGAGACTACAGGGTTAAATCATACTGAAGATAAAATGATAATGTTACAAATAGGTGATCAAGATGCACAATTTGTAATAGACACTCGTTATGTAGACATCAGTCCCTTGAGAGCGATACTTGAGAGTAATAGCATAGTAAAGATTTTACACAATGTAAAGTTTGACTACAAGTTCATTATGAACTATAACATCAGACTTAATAATGTGTGGGATACTATGCTAACTTCTCAAGTTATTAATTGTGGTAAACAGATGTCTCACAGTCTTAACAATGTATTGTCAAGAGAGCTTGAAATACAAATAGATAAGAGTGTTAGATCTAATTTTATTGGTAAAAGTAGTGTAGAGTTTACAGACTCAGAAATACTATATGGTGCAAAAGATGTAGAATATCTTGTACAACTGTATGATAAACAGCATGATAGAGCAACAGCTTTAGAATTGCTTAATACAGTGGCACTAGAAAACAATGCAGCTTTAGCATTTGCTGACATTGAGTATAATGGTATTGGCTTAGACATATCTAACTGGAATAAGCTTGCAAAAAAAGCAAAGCAAGAAGTAATCAACATGCAAGACTCACTAGATGAGTTTATAGAAAATAATACAAAGCTTTATAACTTTGTAGATTCTCAAGTGCAAGGTGATTTATTTATACCAGTTGAAGATATACGTAAGGTAAATGTTAAATGGAGTTCACCAAAACAAGTGTTAGATGTGTTTACAACATACGGTCTAGATGTAGAAGATGTAAATGCAAAGAATTTACATGTACACAGTAAAGACAAGTTTGTTAAAACGTACATAAAATACAAAGAGCAGGCAAAGCTTGCCACTAGTTATGGTGAAAAGTTCTTAGATAATGTAGATAACGACGGTAGAATCCGTACGGGCTTTAAACAAATACTAAATACAGGTAGAGTTGCATCAGGAAAACCGAATATGCAACAGATACCTGCAGATAATGATTATCGTAATTGCTTTATCAGTGGTTATGATGATTGGGTATTTGTATCAGGCGACTACAGTTCACAAGAACTATGTATTATAGCC
>DNBZ01000141.1 GCA_003484585.1 Bacteroidota bacterium
TAGTATATAACTAATACTCTGTGGATTCGGTGGTAATTAAATTTTAGTATTCTAATGGTAACATGTTGTTAACACATATAGGTTATATATAATCTTCTTTTTCAACGACTTAACATTTATAAGATAAACGTTAACTTATAAAAACACATATAAATGTTTATAATGACACTGTGTATATAACTGCCTATTTGTGTTAAGAGCGAGTGCGTTAAATGTTGTGATTGGTGTATAATATAAAATAAGTAGTATTAATATGTTTTATGGTCAGCTATTAACTACCTATGTTAAAAAGTATGTTAATAACCTTATTGTACGTTGATTATTAGTTCTTTATCCCAATTTTGACGTATTTCTATGTCGTTAGATAGTTGTATTAATTCTGGTGATCTTTTTGAAAGAAAGTCACCAGTATCCCATATATTATTATGATTAGTATCTGTTATAATTTCAATTTTATATGTTCCAGGAATTATATTTTTAAAATTTAGTGTTGTATCTGAGGTAATATAATGTTGACTAATAGTCTTTGTGACTTGCTTCAAACTTATTATATAATACTGTGTATTTAATAGATTTAAAGTTAGTGCTAGGGATGAAATAGACTCTAAATTTGGCTGTATTAGAATAGTATCGACCTTATTAGTTTTATTTAGTAAATCTAAAATAGCCCCATCAGTTAATATGAGTTTTAGTTGCTTATTATTGATTTTTGTGTTTGTATGTAGTATAGATGTAGTTCCATTAATAGTGTATTTATCTATCTTAACTATTTGACTATCTGCATATAAAAATATTTTAGAAGTATCTATTGATTGTATTGGTGTGTTTGATATTATATAAAGTAGTGTTTGTGAAGTAGAGGCAGAAAGCTTTGGTGTGTATTTTAAATTATTGATATCTAGTATATACTTAAACTCGAATGTGTCGGATAATAAATAAATACGTATACCTGTAGTATCAGAAGTAGGCTTGAAGTATGTGGTTATAGTATCTTTAGATAAGGATAGGTTATAGGATGTAGCACTATCTTTAAGTAGCAGTACTAGACTATCCTTTAATATTGGTTTATTGGATACGAGCTGTAATATACCTGGAATTTTTTTAGTGGTTAGTATAAGTTTATAAGGGTCATTATTTTGATTAGGAAACACAAGTAATGTGTCTATTGAGTTACTATCACTATGGATTACTTTAGAAAGGCTAATCGTCTCGTCTTTATCTAGTTTAAGGTTTTTATTATCATCATTTAAACTTAGTATATTAAATATAGATGCAGGAAGGTTTCGAAAAGTGTAAGTGCCATCTTCAGTCGTCTTAGTAATGTAGTCTGGCTTATCAGTTAGTACAAGACTATCGTTAATGGTTTTATATAAATGGACATTACACCCGTCACAAGGCTGATTAGATATAATATCTTTTACTAAACCCTGAATATTAAGTGAGTCAAGATAGGAGCCGGTAGAAAATATATAGTTATAATTTATTAATGGGTTAGACTCATTAATGTCTATAACAGACCTATTGAATTGAATAGTGTAAGTAGTGTTTGGTAGTAAAGAATCGTTTAGTGTAATTATGAGTTTCTTGCCTTTAGACTCTATCGTAGGATTTATTTTTTGGCTAGGAGATATTATTAGTAGTTCGTTTGTTTTAGTGGTAGAAATGTACTCGTCAAAAGTGAACGATATAATTTTTGATTTAACATTTAGACTAGCACTATCTGGAAAAACTGATTGTACTTGTGGAGGTGTAATATCTTTATCTCCCCCGTCTAGTTGTTGAACGGAAGCACAAGAAAATAATAGAAGAATAATAGGTAATATATATTTCATTTAACGTCCGAAATGTACTAATAAAACAGAAATATCTGCGGGACTTACTCCACTTATTCGCGATGCTTGTCCAATATTTTCTGGTTTTATAGTAGATAACTTATCTCGTGCCTCTAATGAAAGTGATTTTATTGCTTGGTAATCAAATGAATTGTCAATTTTATAATTCTCAAGTTTAATTAACTTTTGTACGTTCTCTTCTTCATTTTTAATATATGATTTATATTTAATCTGAATTTCTACCTGTTCTATTTCTTCATCACTATAGTCTGACAGGAGTTTTTTTATAGCACCTATTTCTAGTAGTTGTTTATATCCTATTTGAGGTCGAGCAAGGACCTTTTCAATAACATAGTTTTGTGGTATTTCGGCGGTCCCATATTTAGTTAGCATTGGGTTGGCATCTATAGGAGTCACAGTTGTTTTCCGGACTATTTTTTCTATTGACTCTATGTTATTTCGTTTAAGCGACATCACATTAAATTCTGCTTCTGTGATAGTCCCTAGCTTGAGTGCGAGAGGCATGAGTCTAATATCCGCATTATCTTGTCTTAGCAATATTCTGTACTCTGCCCTACTAGTAAACATTCGATAGGGCTCTTTAGTGCCTTTATTTACTAGATCATCTATAAGAACGCCAATATATGCTTCGCTTCGTCTTAAAATAAACGGTTCTTGGTTGTTTATAGTTAAATGAGCGTTAATTCCAGCCATAAGACCCTGACAACCAGCTTCTTCATACCCAGTTGTGCCGTTTATCTGACCGGCAAAGAATAAATTATTAATTCCTTTTGTTTCTAGATTTAGTTTTAACTGTGTAGGAAAGAAAAAGTCATATTCTATAGCATATCCAGGTCTAAAAATCTTAGCTTGCTCAAATCCTTTTATCTTTCTGAGTGCATTAAATTGAACTTCTTGAGGCAAAGATGTACTAAATCCATTGATGTATGTTTCGTAGGTATTCCACCCTTCTGGTTCTACGAAGATTTGATGTCGTGTTCGTTCGGCAAACCTATTTACCTTATCCTCTACCGAAGGACAGTATCTTGGCCCAACACCCTGTATAGCACCATTAAAAAGTGGTGAATCTTCAAAGGAAGCTCGTAAAATATCATGAACCTCTTCATTGGTATATGTGATGTGGCAACTATGTTGTTTGGTAATTTTGATCGGTTTACGAAACGAGAAACATTTTGGATTTATATCGCCAGGTTGTTCTTCTAAAATTTCGTAGTTTATAGTTCGACCATCTACCCTCGGTGGCGTTCCGGTTTTCATTCTACCAGCCTCAAAACCCAAAGCTGTTAATTGTTCTGTGATACCATAGGAAGCTTTATCACCCATACGACCACCAGTCATCTTTTTTCTGCCAATATGAATTACACCATTCATAAAGGTTCCGCTCGTTAGTATTACGGACTTAGCAGAATAGGTGTTACCAGAAGAAGTAAGGACTCCGGTTGCTGAATTGTTTTCGACATTAATTTCGGTGACTGAGTCTTGTATAAAGTCAACGTTAAAGTTTTTTTCTAACAGTTCTCGCCACTTAAGAGAAAACAGTGTTCTGTCGTTTTGAGATCGCGGACTCCACATTGCCGGCCCTTTAGAGGTGTTTAGCATTCTAAACTGCATCATGCTGTAGTCTGATACTATTCCAGACAACCCACCTAAAGCATCGATTTCTCTAATTATTTGCCCCTTAGCTACACCTCCCATTGCCGGGTTGCAAGACATCTTGGCAATGGTTTCCATGTTCATGGTTACCAGCAGGACTTTGGAGCCCATTTTGGCTGCTACATGTGCGGCTTCACAACCAGCATGACCAGCACCTACTACTATTACATCGTACATATATTTCTTTGTTTCACGTGGAACAATACAAATTTAAAAAGCGATCTTCCTCAGTTGTCATTTTTAGCTTTTCGTCTGCAGACGCATCTGTATATCCCGCAATGTGTAGTAAAGCGTGAATGCATATTCTATGCAATTCTTGATTCAACGTTTGATTTAGAACCTTAGAGTTGTCTTGTATTCTATCCCAACTAATCACAACTTCATTCTCTTCTATGTCTTCGTCACTCTCGTAATCGAAGGTTATGACGTCTGTGTAGTAGTCGTGATTAAGGCTTTCTCTGTTCACTTCTAGAACTTCGTCATCTGACATAAAGTAGAAGATAGTCGGTTTTGCTATATTCAGGTCATTGTGCACTTGTGACAATGAGTCTAGGTTTAACATGGACCCCACTTCACTATAGGGCGACTCTAGTAATATTTTATTTAATGACATGGATTACTCCTTTTTCTGTTTTCTTTTCTCCGAGCAGACCAAATAGATTTATGGTGTATACATAGGTGCCCGCAGGAACTTGTTCGTTCTGGTAGTAGAAATAGTATGGCTCGTTGGTTGGAAGATCTGCGATCTTCTCTCCCCACCTGGTGTATATGCTGTATCTAGATTTTGTATGGTCAATGCCGGTTCCTTGTACTAGAAATTTATTGTTTTCTGTGGTTGGATTAATAGCCGTAGGCACGTAAACCTGTAGTGAATTATATAGGCAAATAACATTGCTCCGACTTAAAGCAACAGTTGAGAATTGATTTATAACCTCCTTAGCAGTAATTCTATAGCACCCAACAGAGTCTTCGAAGCTTGTGGTGTTGAATGGAAAGGAAGAACGGCTCATCTCGTTCCACGTGGAACTGCTTGTTAGTTTTTCTAAAGAGTAGTAGGAGACGCCAACATCCCAGCCTATATAACTTGTGTGGGTTATTGTGGGTTTTAGAGAGAGTAGAATGCTTTGTGATATATTGGATTCTAGCAAGTTGTCACCGCACTTGTCTTTTGCTACTATCTTATACGTGTAGCTTGATACATTTGGCGAGACTGATAGATCTAACTCTGAATACCCTGTTGTTGGATAGATGGATTTAGTATTTGTAAATGTTTGAAAATTAACACCATCCTCACTTTTTAAAACCTCGAATTCAAAAACGTCGTTACAGTCGTTACAAAGCCAATCGATCGAGATTGTATTGTTGTTGTTTACCGTCACCAGCTCTATATATAAAGTGCTCGGAACATCAAAGGCTCTTGTGTTTATGATTGACTTGTTGGTTGACGAAGAAATAGTTTTCAGGTCTTTGGTGCTGAAAGATCTAATGTAGAACACAAGCAGATCGCCTAGCGAGACTCCTGAATGTACATACGTTGTTGTTGAACTGTTTAAGTCTGCTAGTTTACTGAAGGAACTTCCGTTTATGGACAGAAAAACTTCTTGTTTTTCTATACTTGACCAGCCCTTGTAAAGAGACCATGTAAGAGTTGCTGTTCTAGAACAGGTGTCAAAACTGCTATTAAGAAAGCTCACGGTATGTGGTTCAGATATGAGCGACGACAAGTTGCAACTGTCTAATGTAGCGACGACTATGGGAAAGACTGACGCAGGATTAGGGGAAACATTGTAATTAGTGAGAGTTGTTTTGCCAATGGAAGCCCCGTCTCCTGTTATGAAATTATAAATTTCGTACTCTTTAGTGTCTGGCGAAGGGTTCTGAGTCCAGCCAGCTATAATATCTTGACTATTTAGGTCGTAGCTTACAGAGTCGAGTTGAATATTTTCGGGATATGTAACATCTATGGATATAGTGTCAGAGTTTAGAAGAGTAGCTCCGTCACATGCTGTGTGAACTTGTAAATAGTATCTCCATCTAGTGTCGAGAACTACTAATTGATGAGGGTATTCCGTTACAGCCAGTACTGGAATTATATCTATCAGGTTAAACGGCCCGCCATTTTCGCTGCCGTATAATTCATATTTGTTAAAAGAACCACAAACATCTGTAACCGCGTTCCATTTTACAGTAACTATGGCGTCACTGTTGTTAATACAGGCACGCAACATTTGTGGAGGCTGAGTTACTGCATAACTCTTCAGTCCAAAAAAGATCAATATGAAAAAGATATATTTCAACTTGGCATCGATTATCTAGTATAACGCTATTATTTTGCAAAAATTACGATAAAGGATTAGGTATGAAAGGAAGTAGGACAGAAAGTGAAAAAAACTCTGAAATGGAGCCAGAGTTACACAGGTTAAATAAGTACATAGCCAACGCTGGAATATGTAGTAGAAGAAAGGCTGATGAGCTGATAGCCGAAGGAAGGGTGAAGGTTAATAACCGAGTGATAAGAGATTTGGGTGTGAAAGTTACTTTGGAGGATAAAGTTCAGGTAGACAACAATTTAATATCTAGCGGAACGCGTTTTTATGTTCTTGTGAATAAGCCAAGAAACGTAATTTGTACAACAAGCGATGAGAATGATCGTAAAACTGTAATCGATTTATTGCCAGAGAGATTAAAGCATTTGTATCCCGTAGGACGATTAGATAGAAATACGACTGGAGTTTTACTTCTCACAAATGACGGTACGCTGACTCAAAACCTGCTGCACCCAACTAAAAAAGTGAAAAAAGTCTATAAAGCGAAAGTAGCTAGACAGCTTACACAAGAGGAGATGAATGACATGGTAAAGGGTGTGGAGCTAGAAGACGGATTGTGTAAATTTGACAAAATTGTGGAATTGAACGAAGATGAGTCGTTCCGATATGGAATTGAGATACATTCTGGCAAAAACAGAGTGATACGTAGAATGTTTGAATCTATTGGTAGTGAGGTGCTTAAGCTAGATAGAGTGCTATTTCATACCTTCGAAAAAAGAGGTATTCAGAAAGGTGGATTTAGAGAATTGACAGGAAATGAGCTGAAAGGCTTGGAAGTGTTTTTGAGAACAAAGAAGTAAATTTGAAGATATGAAAAAGTATATAGCAGTGGCTGTTTTAATAGTTGGGGTTGTTTCTTGTAAAGAATCCTTGCCACCGATAGATTTTAGCGAACCCGTTAAAGTTCTGATTGATTCGGCATATACAGTTGAAAACATGGACTCTATAAAGGTGAGCAAGCGAGGAATTCTTATTGAGGACTTAACGGGCGTAAGATGCGTTAATTGTCCAGATGCAGCAGCTGCCGCAGCCAACATTAAATTAAACGATGAAGATCGCCAGGTTGTAATTTTAGGTTTATATACCTTGGCTCCACCTGCCTTTTCTACTCCTTTTCCAAATTACCAAGACCTTAGAACCGATGCGGCACAAAATATCGGATCTAATATTTATGCTTTTAGTAACTTATTGCCGGGAGGTGGTGTGAACAGAACACCCCTATCTGAGGGCGAGCCTTTAAATGTAAGTTACCCGCAATGGCAAAGTTTAGCCAACAGGTTTGCAGATGATTCTGCTATAGTCAATATAGATGTGTCACGCACTTTTGTAAACGACAGCACGGTGGAACTTATAGGTAATTTTGAATTCAGAGAAGATGCTAATGCAGAACCTTTTGTTGCTATATTTTTATTAGAAGACGATATTGCCCATCCACAATATTATAGTGGAGGCACTAACTATGATTACATACATAAACACGTCGTTAGAAAAGCATATACCGCATATAACGGGATTTCTTTATTTGGCACAGAAACGGGTTTGGCCATAAAAGGAGGCGGATTAAAAAAGGGATGGGAACTCAATATCCCCAGTTATGTAGATGCAGCTAAAGCGAGTATTGTCGTAGTGGTAAGCTATAATGACGGAGAGAATAAAGAAGTGATTCAGTGCACGGAAGTGAAACTGAAATAAGCACTGTAAATGCCTCGCACATAGAGGAATTTATCGCATATCTGAGCCTCGATCGATCGCTGAGCAAAAACACAATAAACGCCTATAAATCAGACATTTACAAGCTGTTAAATTTTGTGGAAGGCAAGAACCTAGCTGTGGTTTCTTCTGGTGAGATTACCGAGTTTATACATTTTGTAAACGACATCGGACTCAGTCCAAGATCGTTAGCTAGAATTATTTCGGGCCTTAAAACCTTTTACAAACACCTGGTAATTGATGAGGTAATTTCTTGTAACCCACTTGAGTTAGTTCAAACACCAAAAATATCTAGACAACTTCCTGATGTTTTGTCTCATGTGGAGATATCTAAGATGATGGAGCATATAGATTTTTCTAAAATATCCGGGGAACGGAGTAAGCTGATCATTATGCTTTTGTATGGCAGTGGGTTAAGGGTGACAGAATTGGTAGACCTTCGTGTGAACGATTTGTTTTTAGAAGATGGATTTATGAAGGTGCTAGGAAAAGGAGAAAAAGAACGGCTGGTGCCAATAGGTGGCAAAACGATAAGACAGGTAAAATACTACCTAGAGCACTATAGAAGAGATATAGAAAATGAAAAATCAAAAAATAGGCTTGTGCTAAACCTAAAGGGAACCCCCCTTAGTAGAGTTTCTATTTTTAAAATGATAAAAGAGTTAGCGGCAAAGGCTGGGATAGAGAAAAGCATAAGTCCACACACTTTAAGGCATTCTTTTGCAACTGTTTTAGTGGAAGCAGGTGCCGACCTTAGAGCAGTTCAGCAGATGCTTGGTCACGCCAGCATTACTACCACAGAAATATATACCCACTTAGATAAGTCATACCTTAAATCTGTAATAGAAGAATATCACCCAAGATCGTAATGATAATATATAACGTAACTATAAGCATAAGGCCAGATTTAGAAGGAGAAGTGCTAGCCTGGTTAAAAAACGAACACATTCCCGAAATTTTAGAAACAGGGTTGTTTGTGGAGCATCACATATTTAAAATATTTGAGTCTTCCGACCAGCCAATGCACAACTCGTTCGCAATCCAATATCACCTAGAAAGCTGGCAAAATTTCAAAGAGTATGAAGAAAACTACGCCCATGCCCTGAAAGAAAAAACGCATAAAAAGTATGGTGAAAACCTATTGTCGTTTAGAACTTTTTTGGAAAAATTGTAGAATAGCACCCCATCCAATTGCTGAGCACACTATAAAAAGGATGCTCACGGGCAAAAAGAATCTGGCCGCTCCTACTGGACCTGTGATTACAACAAAGTAAGCGATTGTAAGTAGTAAGAATTTCATCTCTTTACCAGAACGAAGACAGAACACAAAGCCTAGGAATTTCAAGAGGCTAAAAAGAGTGCTTACTAGTAAAACGATGATTAGCCAATAGTTGGCAGAAAGACTCTTCTTTATGCCATTCCAATTTCTACTAAACATCATTTCTGTCAAACTAGTCTCGTTTGTCGTTTCATTAAAAAAGGTATAAAGCTCAAATCGCCCGGGGTCTACTATCGTTTTGATGCAGCCAAGAATATGTACTTGTGTGTATGCCGTGAGGTTTTTTAGAATAGCACTTACTCCCATTTCTTTTGCATTTGCCAGATACGATGAATACTCTGCTTCTGTTCTTGGTATTGCAAGACTTGGCGAATTGACAAAGTGCTGAGCGGAATCATAACCATATTTTTTAGCCATAGCCAATTTTGCATTGTATTGGGTTAGGTTAATTGTAGAAATGGAACTGTATTCAAAGATTTTAGTAGATGTGTAGTTAAAAAACGAAAAGACAAGAAATGCAAGAAAAGGTAGTAACGTAAACGGCTCAGCTTTTTTATGCTTTACTAAAATAAAAACAAAAATAAGCGGAGACAGCCAAGCCGTAGGGAGTAAAATGGGCTTTACCAATAGGGCCGAAGCCCAGAGGACACTTATGGCAATAGTCTTGACTTTGAAAGAGGACTTAGAGGTATAGTAAATCAAGACTAATATAGAAATGAGACTAGCAAGTAGAAGGTCAGATAAAACAAATCCAACATGAAGTAAAAACGCCAATTGTGTTATAAATCCTATGCTATAAAGTAAAAAGGCCTGCCTTTTTAGAGTATAATGCCTCAAAAGTTGTAGCCCTAAAAAAAAACTTATAAGTATAAGAAGTATCTGAAAGACCGCTAATATGTACGGGTTTATATGTTGAAATAGGAGAATGAGCGGGAATCCTACAGTTCTTTTAGAAAACAGCCTGTAGTCTAATTCGGCGTCAAGGTTTCCTGAATATAATGTATTGTTATGCAATAGGTTGTGTGCTGCATATGTGTATTCTTTACCGTCGTTTGTATTGGAGTGTTCGTGAGAAAATCGGCTTATAAATAAGCTTATGCAAACAAGAAGTACAAGAAGAAAAATGTTTCTCATTATAAGTTATTTAGTTGCAAATCTTACAAATTTGTGGGCTATTTAACAAATTGTTATTATGCTCGTGACAATAGATTCTTATTTTTGC
>DNBZ01000256.1 GCA_003484585.1 Bacteroidota bacterium
CTATTTGCAGAGTTATACTATAGGTTCTCTCAGAGTGAGGATAATGACATAAGTAGTATTTTTAAAACAGACAAACTTGCAAAGGGTAAAGGAGCTATAAAGACTTATGCTGCTTCTCTTTGGGCCAAATCTAAGATAAGAAATGTAGATAAGTACCTAAGCTTGGCAGATAAGAAACTGGTAAAAGCACTTCAAATATCTGATCCGCTCATAGAACTAGCCAATAAGGTAAACAGTGCATTCTTAAATATGCAAACTGAAATGACTCAAATCAATGCAGAGATAGATGAGATAATCCCAAGATTCAATGATTTAGAGATGGAAGTAAATGGAGGTAGTTTTATACCAGATGCCAATGGTACACTCCGATTTACCTATGGCTATATAAAAGGATACGAACCTAAAGATGGGGTAGTAGCAAGCCCATATACTACCGTAAAAGGTATTATAGAAAAGGCAGAAAGAACAGATAATCCAGATTACTACCTGGAGCCAGAGTACCTGGATAAGCTCATGAAAATAGAACCTGCAGATGTACTTAGAAGCCCAGTAAACAATGCCGTAGTCGTAGGACTATTGTATAATATGGATACCACAGGTGGTAATAGTGGAAGTCCTATAATGGATAGTAAAGGACGACTGATAGGTGTCAACTTTGATCGTGCATATACTGCCACCATAAATGACTATGCTTGGAATGAAAGCTATAGCCGTTCTATAGGTGTAGATATACGATACGTTTTGTATGTAATGAAGTATTTCGGAGAAGCAGATACTGTGCTTGCCGAAATGGGAGTGGAGTTATAAAGCCTTAGTTTCTGTAGTTATATGAAATAACGCGTCACCTTGATTTACTATAGGTGCGTGATTATTGCAAATTATAACCGGCAAATGGAGCTTTAATAGCTTTTTCTGTATGACGGTTTTGCCATAGCCTATTTCTTTTTATTAATCGGCCACGCTTCAAATGATCTAAGACTATCATTTCATAACCTCTCTTTTCGCCATACTCTACTATTGTTAGAGAGTATAGGCTAAGGTTACGAGATAGTAATCCTATTTACATTTTAATGGATTCTAATCATAGTTATTTACCCAACACTTCACCGCTCATGCCCGTGAAGCTAAAACCTCCATCGTGAAAGAGGTTTTGCATTGTAACCATCTTAGTGTAGTCAGAAAACATAGAGATACAATAGTCTGCACATGCATTTGCATCAGCATTTCCAAGTGGCGACATTTTAGCTGCATAGCTTATGAAATCATCAAAACCTTTCACCCCGCTACCTGCAGTAGTTACCGTAGGAGATTGAGAAATGGTGTTGATACGCACTTTTGACTTTTTGCCATAGTGATAGCCGAAATTTCGGGCAATACTTTCAAGTATCGCTTTGCTTTCTGCCATCTCACTGTAGTCTGGGAATACACGTTGTGCTGCTATATACGTAAGCCCCAATACAGAACCCCAATCATTGAGAGCCTCTTTTTGGTAGCATGCTTGTATCATTTTATGAAAAGATAAAGCAGAGATATCATATGTTTTATGTGTCCAATCATACTTTAGGTCTGTGTATGGTCTTCCTTTTCTTACGTTTAGACTCATACCTATGGAGTGCAGCATAAAATCAAACTTACCACCGAAGTGTTCCATTGACTTATCTATGAGTTCTAGTACTTGGTCATTATCAGTCACATCACACGGTATTATAGGTGCATTAAGCTTTTCTGAAAGTTCCTTAATAGCTCCCATACGCATAGCTATAGGTGCATTTGTAAGTACTATTTCAGCACCTTGCTCCACACATTTCTCAGCTACTTTCCATGCTATAGACTGACTATCTAGTGCCCCTGAGATTATTCCTTTTTTTCCTTTTAAGAGATTGTTTGACATAATTTGTTTATTAAGCTTTGCAATGTTAGAAAAATAAAACACTTTTGACAGACAATGAACAAGCTTTTTTATTCAACAATAATCCTTTCTACTTTATTATTCTCTTGTTCCTCTAATACGGACAAAGGAGAGATGAAAGAAGTGTCTAACGCGGTAGCCGATGGGCAAGCCGGAAGTGTCACCATAACAGCTGAAGATGGACTGGAGATAACTGCAGACTATTATCCTAACAGTAAGGCAACTACACTAATAATACTATGTCACCAAGCTGGTTATAGCAGAGGAGAATATAGTAAAATAGCACCTCGATTGGTGGACTCTGGATTTGCTTGCCTAGCTATAGATCAGCGTAGTGGAAAATTGGCAAATGAAGTATTCAATGAAACTGCGAAAAGAGCAGAAGCTCAAGGTATGAGCACTAACTATATAGATGCCAAAGCAGACATAATTGCTGCGGTAGACTATATAAAGGCAAACACAGATAAGAAAATTATACTTTGGGGAAGTTCTTACTCTGCATCATTGGCACTTATGGTGGGTGCAGAAAATGTGAACGTAGAGAAAATAGTAGCTTTTAGCCCAGGAGAGTATTTAGACAATCAAGATAGAGTTAGCTCTTCTATTACTAATCTGGGTAAGCCCGTATTTATAACTGGAGGTTCAGAAGAGTATGATATGATAGTGAAACCATTAGAAAGTGCATTGCCAAAAGGAAATGTAACGGCAATAAAACAAGGTATAAATAGTGATCACGGCTCTAAAACATTGTGGAGTAATACTAAAAATGCACAAAATGTATGGGCAGAGGTTGTTGCTTTTTTAAGATCTTGATTCTATAATGAGTCTCCCTCTTTTATTGAGGGTTCCGCTACCTCTTAGGTGATAAAAAACTATTCCAATAGGTAACGAGAGCTCACCTATAGCTATTTTATTATCTATAGATGCTATGGTCAAAATTAATTGACCTGTTCGGTCATAGAAATCAAGCTGAACACGCTCATGTAATGGGTTTTGGAAATGTAATATACTATTAGCAGCTACAGGATGTGGCACTACGAGTACATTATTGCCAGCCTTGATTACCCGCACCGAGATAGTGTATGAATATCCGTAACTACCCAGTTCTAGTCTGAGGTAGTTCAATGTGTTATAAATGGGGTTTTCTAGAATAAACGAGTAATCCTTTTCTGTAGCATCACCGCAAATACCGAAGTAGGTTCCTTTGGTTTCAAAATAATCTACACTATCTCCAGACACCTGAATGTGTATGTCTTGGCACGTAAAACCTGCCTTTGTAGTCCAAGTGAGAAAGACTCTTCCTTCTATAGCTTCCGCTTTAAATTTCTTAACAAAAGGGTGATATTCATTTTGGGCAGATACATTAATTAGAGAAAAAATGAAATACACAGCAAGGCAACCTTTAATAAGGTTCATTATATATGTATTTTTGCTGCTCATTAGTATTTAAAAAACTATTTCAATATTGGATTCTATAAAATCGACCATTCACGAGGTACTTCACGGTGATAAACTTTTCTTGCTAGCAGGTCCTTGTGCTATAGAGAATGAAGAAATTACCATGCAAACCGCAGAATTTCTAACAAAATTAACGGATAGGTTAGGTATTCCTTACGTATTTAAGTCATCTTATCGCAAGGCTAATCGAACTAAGTCTAATTCTTTCATAGGAATAGGAGATGAGAAGGCTCTTAAGCTTTTAGGAAAAGTGAGAAGTGAGTTTGGCGTGCCTACAGTCACAGATATACACGAGAGTAAGGAAGCAGAAATGGCGGCAGAATATGTAGACGTGCTGCAAATACCAGCTTTTCTGTTTAGACAAACAGAACTATTACAAGCTGCCGCAAAAACGGGCAGAGTAGTCAATATCAAAAAAGGACAATTTGCTGCGGCAGAAGCGATGCAGTTTGCGGCACAAAAGGTAGTAGATGCTGGCAATAATCAGGTGATGCTCACCGAGCGAGGCAATATGTTTGGCTATGGAGATATGATAGTAGACTACAGAAACCTTATTTGGATGAAAGAAATGGGTTTTAAAGTAATCATGGATAGTACACACTCGCTGCAGCAGCCTAATAATGGTAGCGGTACTACAGGTGGATTGCCTCAACTCATAGAGCCTATGGCCAAGGCTGCAGTAGCTGTAGGAGTAGATGGATTTTTTATAGAAACGCATCCAGATCCTTCTACTGCATTAAGTGATGGAGCCAATATGCTTCCACTGCACAAGATGGAGGATTTGCTTACCAAGTTACTAAGAGTAAGAGAAAGCATTTCTTAAAATTGGTATAAATGCAAGAGGAGGACTAGTTTCCTAATCCTCCTCTCAACTAACTAACCAATTAAATCAAATTTACCCGCATTCATAACGTCAGCTATTGCTGATATATTTTGTAAGCTAAATATCTTTTTTCATTTTTAGAATACACATACTGGAATAAAAAAATGAAAAGTGAACAAAACCTTACATACTATGTGAGATTAATAAATATTTTCGCAGCCCTTAATAATTAAAAATGGCATTATATCTATCAGAAATAGTTTCGGTATCAGGTAAACCTGGTCTACATAAGATGGTTGGTAATAGATCAACAGGCTTAATAGTGGAATCTTTGGATGCTGCTAAAAAGCGTTTCCCAACTAACCTTACTCAAAAAGTTTCGTTCCTAAGTGACATCTCTATGTATACATATGATGGAGATGAGAAGTTAGACGAAATCCTTAAGAAGTTACACGCAGTAGCAGAAGGAGGAGAAAAACTTATAACTAAGAAGAGCAGTGGTGAAGAGATTCAAGCTTTTTTCAGAAAAATAGTTAAAAATTTTGATGAGGAGCAAGTTTACAATTCAGATATAGTGAAGTTGGTAAGTTGGTATCTAATAATAAAAGATATGGTAGATTTTGATAATCTATTAGAATCTGAGGAAGAGGCTGACAAAGGTGCCAAAAAAGCATCTGGTCCTGCAAAAGCCAAAAAACCTTCTGCTAAGTCTGCACCAAAAGCTCAAAGTAGAGCAAAAGGCGGTGTGAAGAAAAGCGGAAATCTGAAAGCAGGATAAATTATCCTCTTTTAGGGCTGCTTCTAAGAGCAAGCCAATAACCGATTATAGCCATGGGTATGTAGCACAATACTGCATCTACTAGCATTGGTGTTTCAGGAGAGTTAATAGATTTACTAGTTGCTAATCCTCCCCAGAGGAATAACAAGGCGATTACTAAGGCAATCCCTGCTGCTATAAATTTAGGAGCTCTAAACATCTGAATAATTTTAAAAGCAACAAAGACACCGATTAATGTTCCTAGTGCGTGAGCTAGAAACGGCATTATGTAGTGTTTAGTTTCTAATAACTGTATGTTATCCCGTATACTATTTGCGTCCGCAGGATGTACTCCTTCAGGAAATGGAATTACAAAATTACTTATCATCAGCACACCCATATTGAGCATGGACCCTACAAGCATGCCACCTACAAGTCCAAGTAAAGCAGCTAGAATATTTCGTACAGTGTTGTTCATATTTTTGATTATTGGTTATCCAAATATAGCATTACTGCTACTTAGTAGCATATCTTAGGTCTAGGTGGTTCAGTGCGTTTACACGCACTGTGGTGACTTTCTTACTTCGTATCCAGATGCTCTCATCATAGAAAAGCAAGACGTAGGGCTGAGCTATTTCTAGCTTATGTTGCAGTGCTGCGAAGAGTGCCATTCGCTTAGCGGGTATAGTCTCAGATAGTAATTGCTCATATCTTGCATCAAAATCAGCATCTACATATCGCGTATAGTTAGGTCCATTAGGAGCTTTATTGGCACCATAGAAACACGCCATATAGTTTTCTCCATCTGGATAGTCCGCTATCCAACTGCTTCTAAAAAAGGCTAAATCGCCAGCAGATTTTTGCTGCTTGAGTAAACTGCTGGGTACTACGTCTATTTTTATGTCTACGCCTATTTCTGCACAGTTTTTTTGTACTAAAATACAAAGATCTAGATAGTTAGATGTAGTGGTAAGCAGCAGCGGCTTGTCTTGTATGATATTTGATTTTTTTAAGTATTCCTTGGCTAGTGATACATCATACGGTTTTTCCCAGGCCTTATGATAGGAGGGGAGCCCCTTGGGACAAAATCCTCCATCTGCTGGTATTCCTATTCCATTTCGTAAGTACTGTATCATTTTCACCCTATCAATAGAATGGTGTATGGCTTTCCTAAAATTGACATCATATACAGGAGACGTTTTGTCTTCTATATTAAAGGCAAGATATTCGGTATTCAAAAATGGACTTTTATTGAGTACGAAGTCTTGTGTATACTTAGACTTCAGTGTACCTTTTGAAGTTAGTATTTCGTCTTTAAATGAACTTTCTAATCCTGTGAATAGATCCAATTTACC
>DNBZ01000349.1 GCA_003484585.1 Bacteroidota bacterium
AAGTATTTCTGGATAAGAATTCTCCTCGAAGCAGAGCAATGGAGGTATTTTTCTAGTCACATTTTATCCTCCTAGTCGAATATCGAAATACTTTTAGCACCTCACAGAGAAAGAAACTTCTGCAAAACCTAAAGCTGTCAAGCCAAAGAAAACGGAAGACTAGTCATACCTATTTATAACTACATCTACATCCCAGACACCTCTATGCGGCAGATCCACATAGAATCGTACACTTTGTCCCGGATCAAAATAGGTATCTACCCATAGATACTCGTAGTCTATGATAATGCCTCGCCTATCGTACAAGCGGATTTCTAGCTGAACAGCGTTGATGTACGTCTCGCCATCATTATATATTTCTCCTGATACTTCCGTACCTATATTATCTGCTATAAACTCGTAGTACACGTCTGCATCTGTGATAAGCGGGGCCGCTACGTAAACCGTCTCTTTGACACATCCTACCGAAAAAAGTAGCCCAAAGGCTAAAAGTGCGATCCATTTATTCTTCATACTTGTTTTATTTTTAATACAGTTAAACATTGTAAATACTTCTCGTCTGACGTATTTAGTGAAGACTCCAAGTATTTCATTACTTCTCACCGTACATATTCCAAAAGTCGAACCACTCTTAAGCCCAAGACCCGATTTGCTAAAAATCCCTATGATTTTGCGTGAAACGTATGTTACTTTGAACCCGTAATGAAAAAGTATATTTGGATAGTCTTGATACTCCTTGCTGCTGTAAGCATAGTAGCATTGATTTTGTATGATAATGGAGAAGCTAACCTGCGAGATGAGACCAACTTTGCTATCGAAAATCCTGAGGTAGTAACCAAAATCATGATGAAAGACCGAGCAGGTAACGAAGTAATCTTAGAAAAGAAACAAGATACTTGGTACGTAAATAAGGACCACAAAGCTTTTCTGCCTAGCGTAGACCTGTTACTGAACAAAGCTTTAAATAAAATACGCATAAAAGGACCTGTGCCTAATAGTATGCGAAATAATGTAATAAGTGCAATGGGGAGCAGATCTATTCACATTCAAATATTTGATGAGGATAAAAAAATAAGGGATTACTACCTAGGTACTCCTACCCCAGACGAAACTGGTTCTTACCTGCATATAGAAGGAGCCAAAACTCCCTATATCGCTCACATACTAGGTTTCAAAGGAATACTAGACCCGAAATTTAGTACAGACGAAAATGATTGGCTAGACCGCAGTGTATTCGATTACACAGCAGAAGAGATAGAGTCTGTCTCTATCCAAAATTACGAATTGCCAAACGAATCTTTTACGCTGAGTAAAAAAGATAGCAACTATTTACTTACTCCTCCTCTGCCTGCACTTACTATATCTGCAGCACGTAGTTATTTTGCCTTGTTTACTTTCAAAAACTATGAAGGATTCGCAGAATATCTACCGCAAGCAGCTAAGGATTCTATACAAGCTAGCCAGCCTTTTATGACGGTAACGGTAAAAACCTACGAAGGGGAATCTAAAACGTTGAATATTTTTCGCAAAGGGAGCAATCAAAACAAAACCATTTATGATAATAATGGCGATTTGCTAGTAAAAGATACAGATAGATACTTCGCTACCTTCACTGGTTTCGATAGGCTGGTAACTATACAAGACTACGTATTTGGGAAGATAATTACAAAGAGAAGCTTCTTTGGATTGTAGTAACTAGAAACCGTACGTTTTAGCTGCAGATCTCCATTTCTCTACTACTGTAGCCATATCGTGTGGCAGCTCAGAGTCAAACTGCACCCACTCTTTAGTAGTAGGATGAGTAAACCCAAGAGACCTAGCGTGTAGCCCTTGACGTGGCATTATACTAAAACAGTTTTCTACGAACTGCTTGTATTTGCTAAACACCACTCCTTTCAATATTCTCTTACCACCATAAAAATCATCACTAAAAAGTGTATGACCCAGGTGCTTCAGATGAACTCTTATTTGGTGTGTACGGCCAGTCTCCAGCTTACACTCTACTAATGAAGTGTATAAGAAGTTTTCTAACACCTTATAATGAGTTACAGCGTGCTTACCTCTTTTTTCATCTTCAGAAAGCACTACAAACTTCTTACGATCGTATTGGTCTCTTCCTATAATAGTAGACACCGTTCCCTCGTCAGGATCCATACTGCCCCATACTAAGGCATTATATGTTCGCTCTATCGTGTGATCTTTGAACTGCCGACTTAGGTGTGCCATAGCATCATTGTTCTTAGCTACAACTATAAGACCGCTTGTATCTTTATCTATGCGATGTACTAGCCACGGGCGTTTACCTTTATGAGTAGCTTTATCATCTAGCAAAAATGCCAATGCATTAAGCAATGTCCCACTTCTATTCCCAAATCCAGGATGCATTACCATACCTGCTTCTTTATTGATAATCATAAGATCATCATCCTCATACATCACATTCAGTGGTATATCTTGCGGAAGCACCTCTAATTCGTCTGGCTCTTTGTCTACCAGTACTTCTATATGGTCGTTTGGTTGCACTTTGTAGCTAGCCTTCACTGCTTTGCCGCCCACTATCACTTGCTTTCGCTCTATGGCTTCTTGTAGCTTATTACGCGATGCACGTAGTATTTTATTCACCAAATACTTATCTACTCGTAGTGGCTCCTGGCCTGCATCTACATTAAAAGTATATTTTAAGAAAAGCTCGTCTTCTTGTATTTCTATCTCGTTTTCTGTTGTATCAGACATTCTCTCTTTATTGTTGTTTTTTTGCTTAAAATAAGTTGAAATAAACTTACTTTTGAACGCACAAAGGTATTAGGAAAATAGCATGATTACACACGAAACCTCTTTAGAGAGCTTTACGGAACAATTTGAGTACGTTTTAGACAACTATACTACTCACGGATTACAGATAGATGATTTTGATAACATAGTATTAGGTGGCTTAGGCGGCAGCGGAATAGGTGCAGTTTTAGCTAAAAACTGGCTTTTTGATAAATGCCCACTACCTATAGAAACAGTAGCAGACTATCATCTGCCAAAATTCATCAGCAGAAAAACATTAGTAGTACTTAACTCGTACTCAGGCAATACAGAAGAAACTCTTAGCCTTTTTGCAGAGGCAAAGGAACAAGGTTGTAAAATAATTATAATAACTGGTGGCGGAACACTAAAAGAACTTGCTAATGAGAATAATCTCAAAACGTATGATCTAAAAGGTGGCTACCAACCTAGAATGACTGTTGGGTTTGGACTAAGTTTTATTCTTATGATTTTAGGAGAACTTATGGGTCAAGACCATGCTCCTATCATAAAAGCAGTAAAAGACCATTTTGATAGTAATCTAGGAAGAATGAAAGAAAGCGGTACTCGTATCTTCGAATTCTTTAAAAATACACCGCGTAAAAAGTTTGTGATAGTATGCGACAGAGAGTTTGCTCCTGTAGCTACTCGATTTACGCAGCAGCTACAAGAGAACAGCAAGCTAGAAGGTTTCATAAACATACTACCAGAGAGTAATCACAACGTAATAGAAAGCTATACAGATAGACTAGATACGAATTTCATAATGCTGTACTCTACACAAAACCCAAGAGTAGAAGCTCGTTTTGATTTCTTAATATCTCACTTAGAGTTAGAAAACAACAAAGTACTTCCGCTACAGATTCCAGAATATACTGTGCAGTCTGTTTTTGATTTAATCTACAGATTGGATTGGGTAAGTGTACTCTTGGCCAACGAACTAGGCTCTGACCTTATGAATGTACCCATCATTATGAATCTGAAAGGATTTTTAAGTGATTTAGAGATGGTAGAAGAAGAATAGTCTTTTCTGCACTATACCAAAAGAGCCAATCGAATAGATTGGCTCTTTTTTTTTGGTTATGGCTACAAACCAGGGATGATAGCTATTTATCAATTCCAGCCACAAAATGGGACTAGTAGAGTCAGAACTCTTCAGTTTCCCTTTTTTATACATATAGCAATCTTTGGAAAATCCATGCAACAGACCTTGGCAATATGATTGTTCAGTCATTAGTAAGCCGTTTTTGAAAAATGTTTTAGTCTAACTATCTAAGACCCCATGGTCATAATTTATAAGTTGTTTAGTCTTCCCATTATTAAAGTACTCATTAGACGTGCCATTAAGAAGAGTATCTTGACCAATTAGAATAACCGAGTATTCATTCTTTAACATAGATGAATCTTTCTCAAAACCATTCTCTTATGACCTCAAACTTCTGCTCCTGAAGACATGAAATTATTGTCAACGGTAGGATTAATGATAATATATACTGACATTTATTCTTCATATTATAAATTTTCATCAATTACACATAACTACGGTAAAAAGTACTATTAGTTTGATTTTCATAATTAAGAGATGCACAAAGTTAAGATAACCTACGCACTAATACCCTAACAAAAAAGCCTCAAGTGAAAATCACTTGAGGCTTTTACTCAATATTATCAGCGAGTATTACTTCCCGAATTTTTTCATATAATCTACTACGATAGGAGTCGCTATACATACAGAAGAGTATGTACCTACTGCCACACCTACTAGTAGTGCAAAGGTGAATCCTTTTAGTCCCTCACCACCGAAGATGAAGAGTATCAAGATTACCAATAAGGTAGTTAATGAAGTGATTAACGTTCTACTTAATGTAGTATTGATCGCTTTATTGATTACTAAGCCTAAGTCTTTCTCATTCTTGTTTAAGCCTAAGAACTCACGCACACGGTCAAATACTACCACCGTGTCATTGATAGAGTAACCTACCACAGTAAGTATAGCCGCTATGAATGCTTGGTCTATAGAAAGCTCAAATGGTACAATACCCCAAAGGATAGAATATAGTGAGAATACTATCAATACATCGTGGAAGATAGCCACCGTAGCTCCCAAACTAAACCCTACGTTACGGAAACGAACAAGGATATATAAGAACATACCTATAATAGCTAAAGCAATAGCCCACGTAGATCGTACGCTGGTATCTTTGGCTATAGTAGGACCAACCTTACTACTAGATAGTATGTCATCTCCTGTCACACCATACTTAGCAAGAGAAGTAATAATATCTCCTTCTACTTTACTGCTTATGCTAGA
>DNBZ01000179.1 GCA_003484585.1 Bacteroidota bacterium
GAGTATTGAGTATACTCAATACTCAATACTAGCAAACTCAGTACTAGCTTACTACATTCTTCTATCCTTCAAAAAAGGCAATTTTTCGCGAGTAGTTTCTATTTCCTTTTTATCTAGTGAGATTTCTATTACTTCTTCCTTTAGCGAATGAGCCAGCTGCTCTCCGCTAGGGGAGTATACCGAGCTATGGCCAGGATAGTAAAATGCTTTCCCATCTTTATCCAATTGCTCTCCTACCCTATTGCACGCTATTACGTAGGCTTGGTTTTCTATAGCTCTAGCTTGGAGCAGGACATCCCAATGTGTTATACGAGCACTTGGCCAGTTAGCTACGTTTAACAGTATATCGTACTCTGAATCATTAAAAGAGGTATACGGAAAGCGTAAATCATAGCATACCGTCGTGCGAATCTTGAAATCTTGGACCACCATATCTACCTTAGAGCTGCCAGGTGCTATATGCTCTGGCTCTCCTCCCATACCGAAGAGATGTGTCTTGTCATAATGGCCTACTACTTCTCCTTTGCTCGCCATGATGAGTCGATTATAAATAACTCCTTCTTCTTTTATCGCTAGACTACCACAAACTGCGGCATCCATTTCCTTAGAAAATTCCTGAATCCACACAATGCTCTCACCTTCCATAGTCTCAGCTATAGCAGCATCATCTGTGCAGAAACCTGTCTGAAACATCTCGGGTAACACTACTAAGTCTGCTTGCTTGCCAGCTAAAAGCTCTTCTATCTTGGTAAAATTGGCTTGCTTGTCTTTCCAAGCGATATTGAATTGGGTTATGGCTACTTTAAGTATGGACATGAATACAAATCTAACTAAATACAAAACGGGTATCAATTTAACTCTACTGAATAAAGTAAATAAGCGTACCTAGGATAATACTAAAATCTCAACCCTCTAACCCATAAACAGAATTACATTATATGTAATCTATAATAACATCTGACTTTTTTTTAATATTTACGATATGAAAAAATATTTGACATAAAAAAAAGGCCTGCTTTCGCAGGCCTTCACTAGTTACTTTTCTATATTCACTATAGCGTAGCGTACTGCTTTTTCACAAACTCACTTAGTTCTTTACCCGTAAGTAGGTTTTGAGATAGCTTAGCTAGGTCTATGGCATTGTTCATTAGTTCTGTTTGTTTTGCCCCTTTCGCTTTTAGTACTTTAGCTGCTAGTGCGTGATTGGTATTTACAGATACAGAATACTTCTCTGGCATCTCGCCAAACATCTGCATGCCGCCCATACCACCCATTTCGCTCATACGTCTCTCCCACTCACTACGTGTGATGGTGATGAATGATTCGTCTGGACTCATAACTTCTGATACTACAGTGTATTTATCTTTGTTCACCGCTCCTTCAAAGGCTTCTTTCAACTTAGTTACCTCGTCTTCACTGAGTACACTTTCGTTTTTCTCGTCTTTGTCTATTAGCTTGCTTGCTGTATCTGCATCTACACGCTTGAGCTGGAACTTTTCATTCTTCTGCTCTAGGTTACCTATGAAATGATTATCTATCACCTCGTCTAGCACTAGAACATCATACCCTTTTACTTTGGCTGCTTCTACAAAACCGTGCTGCTTGTCCGCATCATTGGTATAAAGAGCAATTCGGTTACCGTCTTTATCCGTTTGGTTTGGCTCTATCTTAGCTATGTATTCTTCTATGCTACTGTACTCTTTATCCGTATTTTGTAGTAAGCATATCCCTTTTGCTCTATCGTAGAACTTATCGTCAGATAGCATTCCGTATTTCACGAAGATGCTGATACTAGGCCATTTTGATTTATAGTCATCAAAATCTGCTTTATGAAGCTCGGCTAGTTTGTCGGCTACTTTTTTACTAATGTGGCTTGTGATTTTCTTCACAGCCCCATCTGCTTGTAGACTACTTCTACTTACGTTTAGTGGTATATCTGGACTATCTATTACTCCATGAAGAAGCATCAAGTACTCAGGCACTATATCTTCTACATTATTAGTCACATATACCTGATTACTATAGAGTTGTATCTTATTTTTATTCGGATCTATTTCCTTTTTTATTTTAGGAAAATAAAGAACTCCTGTAAGGTTAAATGGATAATCTACGTTTAAGTGAATCCAGAATAATGGTGGCTCACTCATAGGATATAGCTGACTATAAAAGTCTGTATAATCTTCGTCTTTTAGCTCTGCAGGATTCTTCTTCCACAGTGGAGCTATTGCATTTACTATCTTCTCATCAAACTCTATAGGAATAGGTAAGAACTTACAATATTTATTTAGCAGTTCTTGTACTTTCCACTTTTGAGCAAATTCTATACTCTCTTCATTGATATGAAGAATGATATCCGTACCACGAGTTTTACGCTTTCCTTTAGTGATTTTGAAGTCTGTGCTTCCCTCACATACCCAGTTAGCAGCTTCTGCTCCTTCTGCGTGGCTTAGCGAGTGTATCTCTACCTTGTCTGCCACCATATAACTAGAGTAAAAACCTAGACCGAAGTGACCTATTATATTGGCATCTTCTTTAGTATCTTTAAATTTCTCTACGAATTCCTCCGCACCAGAGAAAGCGATTTGATTGATATATTTGTCAATCTCCTCCGCTGTCATACCTATTCCGTTATCGCTAATGGTAAGTGTCTTTTTGTCTTCATCTAGGCTTACACTTATTTTAAGCTCGCCTATGTCGCCTTTTATCTCGCCACGCTGACTTAGTACTCTCAGCTTGTTACTAGCGTCTGTAGCGTTAGAAATCAACTCACGTAAGAAGATTTCGTTATCCGTATAAAGAAACTTCTTGATAATCGGGAATATATTCTCCGTGTTTACTGAAACTTTTCCTTTTTGCATTTTTTACTTAATTCTTATTTGATTACCCAATGTTCAAAGAGTAGACCAAAGACAATAGTGTGACACGGTGGCAGACGAAAGTTCCTTTCTTAAGTTTAAATTTAAGTTTACGCACCGGCAGATTGGCTAAGGAAAGGAATAATAGAGTGAATAAAAACTTGGAACTCAGCTAACTTTAGATTTAGTCCTAGTCAGTGTTAAGCTTACATTAAACCTTAGATTTAGTCCTAGCCTTTTTAGGCTTAGTCTTATTCTTAGTCCTACTTCACCAAACGGATCTCTAACTGGAGAGTATACCTACAAAAAGTAACAGAACAAGGGTTATAGTTTTTTTCAAGGGTGTAAAAGTAACCTATTGCAGCAAGGCGTAATATGATTACCTCACCACATTTACCACACCACCTACATTTTGCCATTGCAGGTCTTCTGTAGTCTTGTATCGCATTACAAATGAATATACACCGTTTTGCACCACAGCACCATTGTAGGTTCCATCCCACCCAAAGGCAGAATCCTCAGATTCGAAAATTTTCTCTCCCCATCTGTTATATATCACTAAGCTATAGTCTTCAAAATTGATAAGTGTAGGTCTAAAAATGTCATTGAGTCCATCACCGTTTGGAGTGAATGCAGAAGGAATAAAACTCTTACTTACACAATCTGGTCTAACGGTAAATGAACCTGTACCCTCGCAGCCATATTCGTTGCTTACGGTTACAGTATAGGTTATTTGTTCTGTAGCCTGTATGGTTTTAGTAGCTTGCCCATAGGGCATCCAGAGGTATTGCATACCGGGGTTTCCAGCATCTAGCAAAAGACTAAAATTACCACAAAGGGTAGTGTCTTCTCCTAGGTCTACAGTTGGGTTATCGCTGAGAGTAAACAAAATAGTATCACGTGCAGTAGCACACTTATTAGATATGCTCACCCAATGTTCTATAGCTTGATATAATGTGACTGTATTACCTACACTTCCATTGGACCAGAGATAAGTCTCGTCGTTATCCGCCTGCCCTACGGTAAACTCTACAGCTTGGGTAGTTCCACAAAAGACTTTGTCTTTTCCTAAATTTACCGTTGGAGTTTTAAGTATATCTATCTTTATACTATCAGACACTGTTCCGCAGTAGTTAGTTAAAGTAACCTTATACGTACCTGGAGCATCTATAGTAACTGCAGAATCTGTACTGCCAGTACTCCACAAGTAACTTATAGTCTCATCCATGTCTGCATCTAAAAGCAGACTTATATTATCGCAGAAGATACTGTCTACAGGCAAACTAACGGCTGGCGATTCTACTATCTGTACATAGATACTATCTCTAGCCATACCACACTTATTGCTTGCTTGGGCCCAGTATACACCTTCGGTTGTCAACGCTCTGGTATTTGTCATCGTACCATTATCCCATAGATAAGCTTCTTTGTTTTGTATCTTCCCTATGGTCAGAGGATAGTTCATATTATCACAAAAAATAGAATCTATGCCCAAACTAACTTCTGGGGTAGTGATAAGAGATAGAATAATAGTGTCGGTACTTTCACCACACTTATTGGTAGCACTAATACTAAAAGCAGAAGGGTCCATAACTAAAGCTGAGTCCAATAGAGTTAGATAGCTTAAATTCTGTGCAAGATCTGTAACCGTATAGTACTCCTCATTATTACGCAGTCCAAAAGTGAGCAGCAACTCTACATTATCGCAAAACTCAGAGTCTGCTGGTAGCGTTACTA
>DNBZ01000078.1 GCA_003484585.1 Bacteroidota bacterium
CCAGATCACCTGAGTGCAAATCTGAATAAAGTATTGGCTCCAGGCGGCGTACAGAAAAAGCTCAAAGACTCTATGAATGCTGAGCAAAACCAAGCAGCTGAAGAGTTTAGGGTAATGGCGGAGCAAGACGATGAAATAGGCCAAATGATTCGTACCGCAAAAAGACTAGAAGGGTCGGTACGAAATACAGGGATACACGCTTGTGGTGTTATCATAACTCCCGATGATATAACCAAGTATGTACCTGTAACTACCGCCAAAGATTCGGACTTACTAGTTACTCAGTTTGATAATAGTGTAGTGGAAGATGCGGGTCTATTAAAGATGGATTTCTTAGGGCTAAAAACCCTTACCATCATCAAGGACGCTATAGCCATTATAAAATCAAAACACGATGTTACTATCATCTCAGATGACATTCCGCTAGATGATAAAAAGACCCTAGAGCTTTTCTCTAAAGGTAATACCAATGGTGTATTTCAGTTTGAAAGTCCGGGGATGCAGAAGCACCTCAAAGCACTAAAGCCTGATAAGTTCGAAGACTTAATAGCCATGAATGCCTTGTATAGACCTGGGCCTATGGAGTATATAAAAGACTTCGTAGAGCGTAAACATGGCCGCCAAGAAATAAAGTATGACCTGGACGATATGGAAGAATACCTGAAAGATACCTATGGTATCACAGTGTACCAAGAGCAGGTGATGCTACTATCTCAAAAGTTGGCTGGGTTTACTAAAGGTCAGGCAGATAGCTTGCGTAAAGCTATGGGTAAAAAGAAAATCGAAGAGATGAATAAGCTCTTTGATCTGTTCATAGAGCAAGGTAAAGAAAAAGGTCATAAAGAAGAAACACTCAAGAAAGTATGGAAAGATTGGGAAGCATTTGCTTCCTATGCATTTAATAAAAGTCACAGTACGTGCTATGCGTATTTAGCATTTCATACGGGGTATCTCAAGGCACACTATCCTGCAGAGTTTATGGCATCTGTGCTTACGCATAATATGAATGATATCAAGAAAGTAAGTTTCTTTATGGATGAGTGCAAATGGATGGGAATAGAGATTCTAGGACCAAGTGTGAATGAAAGTGAGCAAAAATTTAGTGTAAATAAAGATGGAGCTATTCGATTTGGCTTAGCAGCTATAAAAGGAGTAGGTGGTACAGCCGCTATAGAAATAATACGGGAGCGAAAAGAGAACGGGGTATATGCGAGCGTCTTTGAGATTTGTACACGTGCAAACCAGCGTGTGGTTAATAAGAAGTCTCTAGAGAATCTAGCTATAGGTGGTGCTTTTGATGAGTTTGGCATTAACCGCTCGAGTTACGTTACGGATGTAGGTCAAGGAATGGGAGTGGAGATGGCCATACGATTTGGGAATCAAGTGCAAAATGATGCTATGAATAGTCAGGCATCTCTCTTTGGGGAAGCAGGCTCATTAGAAATAAAAGAACCTGAGCTGCCACAGATAGAACCTTGGAGTCTTATGGAAAAGTTGCAGCGGGAAAAAGAACTCGTGGGTATCTATATCTCCGGCCATCCGCTCAATAATTTCAAGTTTGAGATAGATCATTTTACTACGCATACTTTAAACGATTTAGAGGTGCAAAACTTGAAACTAGAAGGAGCCGAGATTAGATTAGCGGGATTAATAAATACGGTGCGAGAAGCAGTGTCAAAAAACGGTAAGCCGTATTGTATTTTTACTCTTGAAGATTTTAGTGGTACGCGAGAATTTGCTATGTTTGGAGAGCGATATACGGATAATAAGTCGTGGATAGAGCTCAATGCTCAAATTTTTATAGTGGCTAAGGGAGAAAAAAGTTATCGTGATCCAGATAAACTTGATCTCAATATTCAGCAGATGACTTTCTTAGAAGATACGGTGGCTAATCAGCTGAAGAAGGTGACTATAGATATGTCCATAAATGATATAAACGAAGCTATGATGACCAAGCTATTTGATCTAGTAGACGAACGAGGGAAAGTAGGTTTGTGTTTTAAAATAAAGAGCGGAGACAAAGCTATAAAAGCTAGCTCTGCACGGTATAAAATTCAAATGGATGAGATTACAAAAGGAAAATTAGAGGATCTAGGTTTAAACTTTAGGTTTAACTAAAAGTAGAACAAAGCACACGAGATATAAAGTAGATTTGGCCTTTTGCTCTATTTAGGGCAGTGAGTTATAGTCCGTCAGAGTTGAATAAGATAGAGTAAACTGTTAGATCTAATTAATATTTTCATTATTTAAGCCCAGACTTACTTTTTCGGTATAGTCTATAGGTACATCAAAGCCAATACCTAGCACCTCTATAGTCACATAACCTGCGTACTCTATGGCTAGCTCATTGCTTAGAAAGCTTTTAATCGCATTTTGTAAAAACCCATCGTTGTCTTGGGTAAGCTTTTTAGGATTGAATGAAAAATTTACGGGGACCGTGAAATTACTATTCTTAGGCACGTCTATAGAAGTAGTTTGCTCTATGTCCGTTATATCCGCGTCGTTTATCTTAATATGAATGTCTGTTTTGGTAAGTTTGCCTGCAATAGCATTTGGGTTATTAAAGATAGCATCTCCTTGTAGCACTACTTTGCTCGCATTAGCACTTACTATTTTCACATTATCTAGGTTTATAAAGCTAGGAGATTTAGGCCCGCCCATACAGCCAGATATTAGGATTAAACTACCGATGGTAAGTTTGAATAGACAGTAACCTTTCATGTTTAAAGATAATTTTATATTTTTACACAAAATAAATCAATTAAAATAAAAAACATGGAAAAGGCTTTCGGTAAAATTTTATTAGCATTTGATAACAGTGAGGCAGCTATGGCTGCATTGCAAAGTGCATACGGTCTCTCTCTCAAATTTCATTCTCAAATTACGGCATTGGTAGTATCTGGAAAAGATACCAACCTAGAAGAATCGCGTAAGACGTTAGATACATTTGCAAAGGATAAGAGCTTGTCTATGAATGTGCTAGAAAAAGAAGGTGCAGTGTATGATGAGGTAATAAAATTGGGAAAAGAGGGTGATTATGATATTATTTTGATGGGTTCTCATGGCAGTAGTGGCTGGAGAAAACTATGGATGGGAAGCAATGCTTTTAAGGTGGTCAGTAGTTCTACTTGCCCTGTAATTACTGTTACAGCCAAGGCGAGTTCGCCCGAGCTTAACAACATACTATTACCTATAGCCGATTCTAGAAATACACGACAAAAAGT
>DNBZ01000012.1 GCA_003484585.1 Bacteroidota bacterium
TTCACTGGTAAAGCACTAGAAGATTTAATTTGAATAGTAGCGTCATTAGGTTGTGCTTGGACAGGGAATCTGAAATGTCCGTCTTGAGGTACAAAATTATTAAGTGTTAAGTTAGAACCTAGTACTTCAGGATTAAAAGCATAGCTATATGTATCTCTAAATTTAGGAGTTATCTCTACAGTAAAGTGTCCAGTTTCAGCGTAGTTCAAGCTACCACTTCTTATTGTTTGATAAGCGTAATCAGTAGATGATCTTCCTCCTCTTTCTGTGGGTTGCTTTAATGATTGGTCTGAGAACTTGTATAACATATCATAAGGAAAACCTGCTACAAAATCGACACTTGTTAAATCAGCTGTGACTGTACCTTCTGTGGTGGATGTCCTTGTAAAGGGATACTTATGTCCTGTCTTTGAATATATCTCAACTCCATTAGGATCATAAGGAAATCCACTTATAGTAGTTAACTTAGTCGATGCACTATAACTAAAAGACAACTCAGACTTATCCAACCTACTATCTAACAATAAAGTATAGCTATCATTACCATCCTTTAAGTTGTTCTCCATAGGTAGCTTCTCTAAGTAAGTAGATTCGGAGTCTTTAGTGATAACAAAAAGATTAGCTTCGATAAAATGAGCACTGATTATTTCCCTGGAGAATGTAAACTTTTGCCAAGCTGATTGTACCTTCTCTTTATTCTGCCAAAAGAATTTATAAACAAACATTGTAGTTCTATCACCGTTCAAAGCTACGATTAAATCTTGAACAGAAGAACCTACCATTAACTCTAAAGTCGAAGGGATATAAGTAGGTATTTGTGAAGTTATTTCAGAAGCATCAAATATATTATTATCAGCATCTACATAGTACTCCATTAATCCTTCACTATTATTCCTTTTAAAATTAAAGTATAAATAGTTATTAATTACTAAAGGTGTAATTGTCTCCGAAGAATCGTACTCTGTTGTCGGTGTAATGCTAACTGTTTTAGGAGTAAGCAATTCACTCCCTCTTAATACAAACTGAGTTCTAGTAGAAAAGATTACAAGTTTCTCTTGAAAAGGAACAGCGTGTTGTAACTCCACTACTTTTGTGTGACTAATACCAACATCAATTGGAGCGGAGTCTAATAAACTTAAAACACTTGTCCTCCAAAAATTAAAGTACTCATCCGCTTCACTGAACAATACATTATTCTTAGTCAAGAAGCCTAGTCTATTCTTAAAAAAGAACATATCTTTAACTTTACTTCCCACTAAGCTAGGAGCAGGATTACTTCTATCATCTCCTACTTTCCTTGGTTCCCAAGAAGCAACATCTAAGGTCCAGTAATTAAAGGAAGTATCTGTAGGTTTTAACTGTAAAGGCAGAGTATTAGGGTTTAAAAGTGATTTAATACCTTCTGATGCTCCTTCAGTATCATCTTCATTTTTCCATCCTATAGTTTCTATCCAAGTACCTTCTCCAAATTGTTTATTATCCTTTGCTTTGAATCTTACATAGTAGTCATCTTGGTCTAGTTCAGGATCACCTATTACTTTAACTCTAAAATTATTATAACATTTAGCAGGTAAATCTGTTATGCTAGAAACTTCTTTGTAAATAACACCCAGTCCTTGATCCGCTAGTCCATCCGCAGCTCTTATCGAAAAGTCACTGCCTATTACATAACTAGTAGTTGAAGCCCAAGGTGAAGCTAAATCTGTCCTTGTTGTTTCTATCCAATATGTAGAGTAATTTGCACCTACTCCAGGTTCATCTGTACTGGATGCTGTGTGGTTTTGTATGCACTTGTAAAATTTATTGTTATGAGATACATAAGAAACCCTAGAGATTTTAATAATAGCATCTTTATTTTCTGTCCTAATCGCACCTGATGCTGATAATGTAGTAGTTCCTGTCGCAAGTGGTGTAGGAGTAGGAAAAAGATTGGGGTATAAAAAGTTCAACCCACCCCAAACTTCAAAACTCCACTCTGTTGTTGGACTTTTTACTTCAGGTATAAATTGAATTATAGGGTCAGGGTAAGAACTATCGTATCCAGTTCCTCCGTACAGCATAGTAACACTTTGTATTACACCTCCTTGGACATCACAAACACCTTTTGCTCCTTGTCCTTTTAAAACTCCATTACTATCATACTGTTCTACAACAGCAGTCACTCGAAAACTGTCAACTAATATATTTGATGATAAAGCATTTAAATCAGCTGTATAATTTCCTCCTCCATTTGTAACTGTAATGCTAGATATAACATTAGTGGCTTGAGTGTAGTTATAAGCTATTAAATCGCTGAGGTCTTTTGCAATGTGTCCTGTATCAGCGTCAAATCCATCACTTCCTGCCCCACTACGATATGTAGCAGGGTAATCAGCGTGAGGTGTGTGTTCATTTGTATGTCCACCTGGAAGTGCTGCATTATTAAAAGGCACTAAGAGATCATCGATGTACACGCTATAGTTCTTCTTATAGTCTCCTAGTTTAACAAAGAGTAAAGCTTCCCTTTCTAAAGGCTCTGACAGTTGAGAAGAAGAAATAGATACAGTCTGTTCTTTATTGGCTATGAAAGTATAATCAGCTACTGTAAGTGCTTTAACATCTTCTCTAAGATTAGATATATTGTTTAAATACGTTTGTGCTCGTGTACTTATACTAACCTGCGTCACAGGACTGCCTGTGTTTAAATTGAAAAGAGAGACTGCACAAAGAGATACTTTATTCTCTAATACACAAGCAAACCTGTTGTCATCATCTCTGTCTATGTATTGAACAAAGGCATCATCGTTAACAGGATGAGTGAATAGTTTATTGACGTGCCTTGTATTAGGACGCTTAACAAGTCCTTCTACAACAGTAGCCCAAGCATTGATCTGTTCGTCACATTGCCCTGGAAAACGTAAGTTGTCAGGTTGTTGTGAAACCCCTTGTGCTAAGTTAGGAACACTGTTTACTAGCAACGGCATCTCTATCGATCAAGTACTCGTAAGACGCTGTAGTTATCGAAGATGGTTCTGTCTGCATTCTCAGAGTCA
>DNBZ01000330.1 GCA_003484585.1 Bacteroidota bacterium
GGTAGATAGTGCATATCCAAAAGCGAGTCATATACTTGATGCTGTTTACCGAAAACTGCTGACGATTTATTTGGCGAAGCCTTATCAAAAGAAAGCCCCATTCCTGTATGCACAAAGGTACTATGCTGCTCTTGATGACAGGTGGCACATTGCTCTATACCAACATAATTTACCGTGTCTGAATGGTTGAGATACGTGTCTACATCTGACGATACAGAGTTACAAGAAGCGTAGAAAAATAATGCAACTACTAGCGTGCTACAACCTAATGCAGCAAAAAATTTAGCTGATCTAAAGCGTGTTATGAGAATTTGGCTTGCCACTCCACCATACCACCCAAAAGATTTCTTACCTTAGCGAAACCTTGCTTTACCATAAAGTCTTTAGCCGCAGCACTTCTGCCTCCAGATTTGCAAAGCACTACTACTTCTTTGTTTTGCCAAGCATCTAAATCATCTACCGCACCTTGGAGTGTACCCAAAGGAATCAGTTTTGCTCCGATATTGAAATCTTGGTATTCCCAATCTTCTCTTACATCGATTAACAAAAGTTCTTCTTTGTTATCTAACTTTTGCTTTAGCTCTTCTACCGTAATATCTTGCATGCTTATTTGTTCCTATTTAAGGTGCAATGATAACAATCTTGCTTGTAAAGAGTTCGCCTTTTTCATTGACTAATCGCAGATAGTATAGCCCTTCGGCTACATCATTTACAGCCAAAGAAGTTTTATTCTGTTCCGATTTTAGCAAAACACCGCTCATCGTATATAAAGAGACCTGTGCAAACTCCGCTGTCAAATGCACTATACTGCTCGCCGGATTAGGATATACCTTAATCTGCTTATTATTCACTTGCTGCTCTGGCACTCCTAGGTATATACCAACGCTATCTCCAAAATGTGGACGCATCATAAGTGTCCCATCGGGCACACCTGAGTTACTCCAAATATCAAAAGTATTGAAGTACAACATAGGATTTGGTCTATTTGGATTTTGAGTATTCCCAAAGTTCATATCCCATCCTACATTAAGATTAAAAATCTCTGGCTGCCACCAGCCGATGTAGTATGTACCTGGGCTCAGTATTAAGTTAGTATCTAGGTAATGAGCAGAAAAAGTACGCTCACCATTGGCTGAGTTATAGTCTGGCACCTGTAGCTCAGATTCATAAATGAGTTCATCTGCAGCAGCACCATCTACACCTGCCAGATTTTTCCATATTCTATATCTGAAACGTCTAGCAGACACATCAAAAACAGCTTCGTTAAAATACGTAGCTATAGCGTATAGTCGCTCTTGCTTTAGCACATTAAAACCTAAGGCTATCTGACCTTCTATATTACTAGGGTTGGTATTTTGATCAAAACCAAAACCTCTCTCTGCACTACCATCATCGTAGGCATAATAGTCTTCAAACTCTAACTGAACAGTAATATTATCATTCTCTTTATAGTCATTTGCCACTCCATTTTCTTGCACACTCACGGTGTGAGTAATAACAGGCTTACTTCCGCTAAGATTAGCAAAATTAAAAATAGGCAGGGTTCTCTCGGCACTACTTTGTGCCAATACATTGTTACTATTATCTATAAAATTAGTACTCACAAGTGTATTGCCGCCTGATGTGGCTTCGTGTCTTACCAGTATGTTTTTACCAATATTGAGAAGATTACTTGCTCTAAATGTTACAGTTGGTGCAGTTTCAGATACGGGATTCACTTTAAAATGCTCGTATGGCATAGTGTAGTAATTTTTTAGCAAAGAACTAGGAGTAGATTGAATAGCGTAGTCATTATACCAATCTATAGTAACGCTTCTATTTTCATCTAATACCACATAGTCTACGTGCCAGTGATTTGCATTACCTACTTGTCTGGTATGGGTACTGAACGCAAATTGAAACCCTTTGTGTAAAAATTTAACATCCTTAATAGGTATAAGTACTTGAGCAAAATCTGCACTGTTTAACTGACCTGCCACACTCCAAACTTGCACCCACGTGCTATCTTCTGCTTTAAATGACAATCTCAGCGAATCTTCACTATTTAGGTGATAGCCATTTCCATTGGGTTGATAAAAGAAGCTTAGTATAATCGAATCACTCAAAGTGTACGGTACACCTACTGAGTCTTTTAAGTTTATCGGCTGACTTACTAAGCTATCGCCAAAAGTACTCAGGTCTTTATTGATAGTGCCTCTATACGGAATACCATTGGCATCTAGCACATCAAAAGTGGCCACATTGAGCGTAGGTGGCTGTATAGGAAAATGATTATTGATGTATACCTGATTATTGAGCCATTTGGTACTATCTGGATATAAATTACTTTCCGAAAAATCATCAAAAAAAGGTAATTCTAAAGTATCCCTCTTTCCAAATTTAGATTTAAGATTTCCTTGAAATTGATAGGCTGGATTAGCTTTATGAAAGTTTTGAAGAACCGCATTTCCCTGTATAGGATAGGTAGTAACTTGTGCATGGCTCAATGTACTACTGAAAAGGCAAAACACGGATACATAAAGTGCATTCCTTAGTAAGTCTGTATACATACGAGAAGAACGAATTTGGTTTATGTTTATTGTCATTTTAAGAGTAAGAATTCTACTAAATATCACCTCCATCTATACCTATATCTACAGCAGTAGAATCTGACAGATAATAATCAGCTGTGATTCCTACTAGTAAATCTACCTCAGAGTTTCGTTCTATTTCTGTGCCTGGCACTAGTTCTTCTGTAGTTCCCGCGATATACTGAGCCAGCACCGGTTCGTCATTCTTAGTTTTCACAGAAGAGTTGACCACCTTTATTATTTGGCCTACTTTCAGATGACTTCTAAGCAGGATATTGGTAGCCTGCTGCAGCGAAGTTTTCTCTGCTAAATCAGGAACTATCACCATAGGTACATCTCCAGTATTGATAACCAAATAGACCTTACGTCCTTTCTTCACATCTAAACCAGCTATGGGATTCTGATTGATAACGGCAAGCTTCTTAGCTCCATCCTTGTATACCGTATCAGAAACCATACCTTGAAGTCCTAAATCATCTAAGGCACTAAGAGCTTTGAAAGCTCTTACCCCTTCTAGATTAGGAATTTTTACCAATGCATCATCGTGCTTTGTATACGTATCTAAAAACCAAAATATTCCGAAAATTACCGTCAATACGATAAGTGCCATTATACCTAGATTTATTGCAATTTTTTTCATTCAGAATAGCCTTACTTTTTTCTATTAAAGAACGCAATATACGGCCTAATATTGAAATAGAAATACCTGAGGTGTGCAGAAAACTAAAATACAATTGTGCAATTTACTTTCTGCTCCTTTCTTTATTTTAGGGTATACTTTTGTGTGATACTTGTAGTACTTTTAGTACATCCTAGCCTAGCGTATCCTCTACTTCAAGGTCCACTTTTATTTTCGCAACCAATAGAGCTAACTATAGAGCAGTATTCACATAATAGCACTTTTTTAACCTCTACTATTTAGGTCTGTGAAGAATAAATATATCAAATACGTTGTATTGGTATAAGAATTGAAGTTATTATCGCAGAATAGAACATTAAAACACAATGAAAAAGATTTTTACATTATTAATACTCCTAGTTTCTGCTACAGCGTTTTCGCAAACAGACAGTTCCAAACAAGAATCTACTGGCACCTTACCAGATGTTACTTTAAAAAACGTAGATGGTGAAGATGTAAATATTGCCGACTATGGCACAAATGGCAAAATCACCATAATCTCTTTTTGGGCTACATGGTGTAAGCCTTGTATCAAAGAATTGAAAAATGTGAATGGCTTACTAGACGAATGGATCGAGGAATATGACGTAGAGCTAGTAGCTGTAAGTGTAGACGATAGCAGAAATGCAGTTAAGGTAAAGCCCACTGTGAACGCATTGAACTGGGATTTTGATATTTTGCTAGATCCTAACGGCGATCTACAACGAGCCATGAATGTGGCTAATCCTCCTGTTACTTTTTTGATAGATCAAGAAGGAAATATAGTGTACACACACACAGGATATGTAGAGGGAGATGAGTACGAGCTCGAAGATCACATCAAAGAACTCGTAAAATAACCAACAAAAATTTTCAATAAAAAAGCATTTCATCGCAAGGTGAAATGCTTTTTTGCTTTGTGAGCAACAGCCCTTATCTCCAAACCTTTGCCTTAGCAGATATGAGGCAGATTTGATAGCCTAGTTTTCCGTCTAAGAACCCTAATTTAATAATATAGAGTTTTACAAAAGTGCTA
>DNBZ01000005.1 GCA_003484585.1 Bacteroidota bacterium
AACCTGACGCGAAAAGTTTTCCTTTTCGGGGTCTGCTGGTAGCTCTTTAGAAAAGTGTGCGGTGATGTCAGTACTGAGTATATCTTTCATCTATTATTTCTCTACTTAATAATTGTATTTATCGTATTACTCCCTAAAAGCGGGCGATGTTCAACAACAAATAATGTTAGTACAATGATAGGTGAGAGACTTTACTCTTGGGTTATAAAATAGCCTTCTTATTGCTTCTACCTTATTGTTTTTACTTGTACGTTTCTACAGACATTTTTAATACATCTATGCTCAGTTCCTTTTCTAATGAACGGACCACGGTGTTCTAGATTTTACGGGGGTAAGTCCGTAATCTGCTTTTTGACAATGAAACTAGAAATAAAGATTTCTAATTCCCACAGCACTCCATCTCCAAAATCTATTTGTCGTTCGTAAGGTTGAGGGAGTGCCTCATTTAAAAGTCTCTTTTTCTAGCTATTCTATAAATCAACCAAGTAGGAATGACTACCCACATACACAATACAAGAAGGGAAATCACCATTCCTAACGATGTCCCCAAAAACATTTTGAAAGTAGCTCCGGTGTAGCCAAAAAGGGCAGAGATGTCTAGTTTTAGTAAGATTAGAATACGGGACAAGTCTATAGGATTGAACATAGTCGCTATCAAGGCAAACTTATCCAATGGATAATCATCAAACACCAAGAGAGAAATAAGAAATAATCCATCATAGATAATGGCTAAACCTAGCCACATGAGTATGGCATAGCCAAATCCCTTGATTCTATTTTCATTGGATATAGCAATAATATATGCTAAGGCCACAAAAATGAAAGTAAGGAATGCTCCCGCTACAAGTAGTGACCCAAAATCCCAAATGGCAGACGATCGTAATAGCCCATAAAAGAGAAATGGGATACCTAAACCCAATAATAAACTTAGAGCGAGTGAGAGTGACAACCCAATGTACTGACCTATAAATATGGTAGACCGTTTCATTGGTTGTGCCAGTAATAGCTCTGTAAACTCTCGCGAATTATAGTAGTGCATCACACCAAAAATGGTCCCTACCAAGGGAGTCAATACTACTATGACATTCATTAAGGTAATAATAGCTTTGGACACGTCATTGCTCAAAAAAAGCATCACAAAACCCAAGGCTAAATAGAAAAGGAAATAGGCATAAGTCCATCTACTTCGCACTAAATCAAAGAATATGTATTTGAATATTTTAAGCATAGGTACCTTCTAATATATGGGCTATAGAATGTTCTAAATCGGCTTGCTTGGTCTGGGTGAGCAAATCAGCTAAGGTTCCCTTAAAATAGATTTTACCATCCAATAAGAAAACAATTTGATCTGCAACAGCTTCTACAAAACTGATAATATGAGATGTGATAAGTATCGTTTTACCTTTCGCCTTTTCTTCTGCTATCAGTTCTTTCAGATGAATCATAGAGAGTGGGTCTAGCCCCGATGTAGGTTCATCTAAAATGATCAGTTCACTGTCAAACATAAATGCTAAAACAATATTTACTTTCTGCTTAGTACCCCCAGATAGATGGCCTAGTTTTTTATCTAAATACTCTTGTATCCCAAACAGTTTGATCAATCGTTCGTCAGCTGCATTCTTTCCTCTAATGTCCTTAATCATAGTAAGCAATTCTTTGACAGATAGGTTAGTAGGGAAATTAGCAATCTGAGGTAGGTAGTTTACATTGTTTCGGTAATCGAACTGACCAAGAATAGATTTTCCATCTATTTTTATTTCACCAGAGTTAGGAACTACAATGCCTAGTACGCTTTTTATTAAGGTTGTTTTACCCGACCCATTTGGACCTAACACGGCAAAGATTCCACCTTTCATAATACTTAAATCTAGATCCTTGAGGACCTCCATTTTGCCAAACTTCTTGTTTAGCGATGTGATTTCTATCATTCGAATTTCTTAATGCTTGGGTGATTATCCAGCAAATTATCTGGCGTGAATACAGGCGACACCTTTTCTGAGAAATTAAGCAATTCCATAAAAAGACTACGGAGGAGCAAAATGGTTTCTGGGGTTCTATTTACGATATAAGAAAAGAGTTTTACCGGTCTGAAAGGAATATCTCCAACACCATTTTTATCTAAGTCATATCCCGTATAAGTACTCCAATAATTATGGTCAAATTTATTGTCATTTACTTTGCTATCGTATGATACATCAAACGAATTGTTGATGAAATTATTCTCGCTAAAGTCATTGGCATAACACGCTCCAGACACTTTGAGTGCCCATCCATTATTCAGAAAATAATTGTGTTTATAGTTCACCCTAGTAGCCCCTTCTGCATTGATTCCGATAGTGTTTCTCTCTAGGGTATTGTATTCTATTTCTGCATCATAAATCTCCTTAAGTAGTAAGCCATAAGATGCCGAGCCCCAGTTTTCTGAAAAGCGATTATGGGTCATGGCTAATCTTTTGGAAAACATTACTGCTACTCCTGCTCCATTGCTATAAAACTGATTGTAGTGATATTCATCGTCATTAGAAAACATAAAGTGAAGACCATACCGAATGTTATGATGACTCAAGTTGTATTCTATTTTACTCTCAGAAACAAACTCCAAGTAGATTCCATCTCGCAGTTTTTGTAACTCATTATGGTCTACTTGCAGATTAGAACAAGACCATAAATGTATCCCATTGCCCGAGGACGATTCCTCTATAGCATCACTAGAAATATCATTATGCCGGATCACTCCATAGTGCGATTTCTCTATCAGCATACCAAAAAATACATTGGTCAATGTGCAGTTTTGAATGGTAAAATACTTGATTTTAGAAACATAGATAGCCGCAAAATCTTTAGTATAACTATTGCCAATATTGGTCACCGTCATTTTTTCTATGGTGATACTATCAGAAAATAAAAGTAATCCGTAGCCCTTGTTTTCTGCATCTATTACAGAATTACCTTCCCCTCTGAGCGTTATAGGTTTGCTAATGTCTATGTCGTGCTCCGCATATACACCCTCTTTTACCAACACCACATCATTTTTAGAAGCAAGTGCTATTCCCTCTGCTATAGAGGAGACAGCACACGTTTTGCACACCTCTATGGTTTTAGCATCTAGGTACGAGCTGCCTACTAGGGACAGGAGTATGGTTAGGATTATAGACTTTCTCAAAATATCAAATTTACGATTAAAATTCCTCTTTTATTTGCGTCCAAGAGTAGGTCTTCCCACCCCTTTCTGCCATTATATTTTCAGCTCTACCTGCTGCACTAAAAGCAGATAAATTAGCCCCCATAGGGCTAGGAATATTCTCACTTATAAGGTAGGTCGCCGTTTTAGCATCTAAGAAATTATTAGGGTTTTCATAGTCCATCGCTAGGAAATACGCTGTACTTTCCTCTGCATTATTCTCTTCATCCTGCAGCATACACTCAATAGCATCATACTTATAAACCTTTCCTTTTTTGGTTACTATTTCTGCTGCGTGCTGTTGATCTACAATATTCATTTTGCAATACGAGCAAGCATCTTTACCATAGTTTATATCTTGAGGTTCTACTGTACAAGCAGTAAAGAGAGTCAGACATAATGTAAATATTCCTAGATATTTCATGATGTAACTTCTTTTTTACCTTTAAAAAATGCTAAGACTGATAATAGCATCCCGGCAAAGAGCATATAGGCTCCTCCTCTAGGGTACGAATGTGCTACAAAATTGAGTATAGTCTTAGTGCCAAACAGCGGCGGCTGGTAAGCCATTGGAGAACCATCCGAATTTTCGAATTTTATAGCTGCAGTTTCCTTGAGTGTATGGCCGTAGTCGTACTCCCATAAGTAAAAATCATACATGCCAGCTGCTCCTAGCAGACACATGAGTATAAACCATACTAGATACCACTTATGACCCAGGAAAAATGCTACCACTAGCCCTAGTGCCATCATAACTATGACCACAGTCGGAAATATTTCGAACTCTGGCAAGGTCTCTGGTATATCTTTCATCCCCACATAATGGTTCATAATATTGATGTTTTGCACATCATTAGGATTCATATCCGCTATCTTATTGATATGAATATTCATACCTATTGGTTCGGGATATTGCGGTGCTTCTAGTGTTATATTCCATAATGGAAGGACAAATAGTCCGCCCAATAGTAGCACACCTATCAACATTAATATTTTGGATTTTTTCATTTTTTTAGTTAATAAAAAGGGGAATGATGTACATCACCCCCCCTTTAGCATATTTAAAATTTAACGCTAAACTCTTACTCTATATCTTCTCCTAAAGACCATTTTATAGGCACAGAAGAGCCTGCTGGAGATACGCGTATATACCCTTGCATTTCTTGGTGAAGTGCAGAACAGAAATCTGTACAATAGAAAGGCCAAACACCTACCTGCTTAGGTAGCCAGATAGACGTTTTAGTCTGTCCAGGCATCACCAATAACTCGGAAGTATTTTGTCCGATCATAGCAAAGCCGTGAGGCACATCAAAATCTTGCTCTAGGTTGGTAATGTGGAAATACACTTTATCTCCTACCTGAACACCTTCTATATTGTCTGGCGAAAAGTGACTTCTAATAGTGGTCATATAAATATGCACCTCATTCCCTTTTCTTACCACTTTAGTCTCCGAATCCTTCTTAGCTGCGTATGGGTGTTTGTTCTCCTCTAAGCTGTATATTTTTTGAGAACGTTCCTTGATTAGATCAGCTCGCATAGCAGCTGCATAGTGAGGCTCCCCGTGTGTTGGGAAATCTAATATCAATTCCATTTTATCTCCAGAAATATCATATAACTGAGCACTATGCTCTAGCTCTGGCCCTGTAGGTAAATAACGGTCTTTGGTTATTTTATTCATTGCAAACATGTATTTACCTTGTGGTTTTCTAGAGTTTCCTCCAGGTATAGTCAGGTGACCTACAGAGTAGTAAGTAGGTTTTCTATCTAGTACTTCCCAGGTACCTAGTTTCCATTTTACTACCTCCGAAGAGATAAAGAATGAAGTATAAGCATTTCCTTTACCATCAAACTCGGTATGCAATGGTCCTAAGCCAGCTTGCTTTACACTACCCGCATTGATAGCATCGTAGTCTAGTATAGGAATACCATAAGCATCGCCTACGAACTTCTTATCTTCTATTGCTTTTATCATTTTGGAAAATGAGTGAATAGTAAGATTTGCAGAAAGTTTACCACTGCCCACTATATACTCACCACTAGGGTCTACATCACAACCGTGTGGAGACTTTGGAGTAGGCATTAGAAAAATAGCACCTGGTATTTCAGATGGATTTACTACTAGCACCTCTTTCTTCATAGTAGAAGTGGCAGTGTGTGTTTCTTCATTATATACATTATGTGCATAGTTAGCTGGCATTTTTGTACCCCCACCATTATTCACATATTCTTCCACTTTCTTCCAATTAATAGCCGCTATAAAATCCTTATCATTTTGAGAAGCATTCACCTCTAAAAGAGTGCTAGCTTCCTCGGTATTATACGTACTAAAGAAGAACCAACCGTGAGATTTGCCACGGCCTGGGTGAGAAAGGTCATAATTAAAACCTGGCATTAAAATTTGGAATTTGATATCCATGCGGCCTGTTTCTGGAGCTACAGAGATAAAAGACAAAGCACCTTTAAAGTTACCCTTAAAGTCCTTAATTGGCATATCTCTTTGAGGCACAGGAACAGAGAAACGAGTTCCTGCAACTACATACTCCGTATTTTCTGTAACAAAAGAGGAAGAGTGATTTCCTGCACTATTTGGAACTTCAATGATCTCTGTAGTTTCAAAAGTTTTTAGATCAATCTTCGCAATTCTTGGCGTATTGTTTTCATTTATAAAAATGAAA
>DNBZ01000108.1 GCA_003484585.1 Bacteroidota bacterium
CCACTAAAAACTGCACGTATTTTATCCGTTGGTTTTAGGCCTAGTTGTATTTTTATGTCTTGTATAAATGCCTCAAAAGGAGAGGTCGTTTTAGATGCTTCGTTTATCAGAAAACGAATTTTAGTCTCTTTGTCTTCTATTCTAGATAGGGCGTCTTGCAGGTCTATTCTAAACTTAGGCACTGCCATAAGTGTTTTGAAATGTAACTCTAAGAAACCTTCGAAAAGTAAAACAGATTCATCTCCTTGTTCGTCTATTTTCTTAAAATTATTTCTGCCAAATATCTGAAATAATTTACTGCAGAATTGTTCTATCTGAGCCTTGTTGATTCCTGTGATGATGAGTTGTGGAGTTTCTGTAGGTTTAGAAACTCTAGCCTTGGTCATATATTTATAAGACTCTAGTATTTCTATAACAGCTTGACCACCTACGGCACCTGTTCCTCCGAAAAATACCATTTTAAAGGCAAATGGATTATTCGCAGTATCTGCGGCCAGTTCTTTTAGTTTTAAGAAAAAAGATTGGTGTTTATATTTTGTAAAATCGTCTTTGTTCAACATTTAGGATCCTTTGTTCAAAGGGTGACAAATATAATAAAAGACTTAGCTATAGCATTGTTGGTCCGGTTGCTATGTTACTTAATTATTTTTACTAGGAAAGAACGCCTTATGCAGCCGTTTTAAAGTATTCTTTTAGTAGGTCTTGGAGCTCTTTTGCCGTAGTAGGTTTACTTATGTAATGATTAATTCCGCTTAGTCCTGAGTCTTTTTTATTATCTCGAAACGGGACACTAGTAAGAGCAAAAATAGGAATGTGCGAATTTGTTTTGCAAAGCTCATTGCTTACCTCTAAGCCCAAAAGGACACGCATTATCATGTCGAGCAGTACCGTATTGTAGTAGTCATTATGATAGGCTAGAAGCGTATCTTTACGAGAGTGTACAATAGTGTTTTCTAGGTTAAGATCGTTAAGAATGTTATCTATTATTAAAGCTAGTAATTGCTTGTCGCCAGCTATAAGCACCTTGTATTCAGACATATGTTTGTTAAGTTAGGGGTTGTTATTCCTCTATACTTATTCAATTAGTAGACCAAATAAAAAAAATGAGGTAGGCTTGGTTAAGGGTAAGGATTGTACGTGAAGAAATTACAAAAGGACAAAGAGTCTAAATTTTGGTAAATAAACCCATATTGAGGTTTGCAAATTCCTTTAAAGCTGAGAACATTCGTTTCTTTTCTTCCACAGTAGCTAGGTTTTCTATATCTGGGCTTATTAAAATATTTTTGTGTTTCAATGCGAGTATTTGCTTTTCTGTATTTAAGTCAATACCCATGCACCAAATACACTCGTAAGATACTAGTGTTTCTAAAACTGCATGGTCTGAAGTAATGTATTTTGCTAGTTGGGTAATCTTTAAGGCACTTATAGCCTTGGTGAAATTGCTGCCCTCTGCTAGATACTTATTCTTATTTACCTCAGAAGTAAAAAGGACAAAGGGCTGAGATTCTACCTTATATGTACCGTTTGGTTCTTGTGCTATACTTATAGGTGTAGTTTCTTGTGTATTTGTCTCTTCTATTTTGCTTATACTTTTTGGCGTTTCGATTTCCTTTCCTACTAGTTTCTGACTTAATGAGTCTGGCTCAGCAGATTTTGCTTTGCTTGTTTCTTCAACCGGAGGTATGTCATCGTACTTATCTTGAGGTAGTACTACCAAGGATTTATATAGCAAATGGATATCTGTATTGTCAAGTTGAAACACGTAACAAAGCAACATTAATTTTCGAGAATAAACAATGCGGAATAGTACATGTGAATAAGAGTCGTTAAAATGAGAAAACTTCTATAGAATTAGTGGAAATACTATAGGGTGTCGGGCTTATTTTTGCAAAAATAGAATGAAAGTAAAAATCACTAAGCAGTCGCAACTAAAGAATATAGATTTTAATAACCTTGATTTCGGTAGAATATTTACCGATCACATGTTGGTTTGTGACTTTGATGGAGAGAAATGGGGAGAGTATTCCATAGAGCCTCTTGCATCTATTCCTATGCATCCGGCTACATCGGTTTTGCATTATGGGCAAGCTATTTTTGAAGGACTCAAAGGGTATAGATGCGATAATGATAAGATAAATATATTCAGACTAAGAGATAATCTAAAAAGAATGAACATCTCTGCAGAGCGTATGCAAATGCCCCAATTTGAGGTGAATGGAGCTTATGAAGCAATCGAAGAGTTTGTGCGGGTAGAAAGAGGATGGGTGCCTAATTCAGAGCAAGGATCTCTCTATATACGTCCTTTTATGATATCTACAGACCATACTCTAAAGGCTCTTTCTAGCAAATCATTTAGATTCATGGTTATAGCGTGTCCAGTTGGCTTTTATTATAACAAGCCTTTGAATATATATGTAGAAAAAAATCATAGACGTGCTGCTGCTGGCGGTGTAGGTTATGCGAAAGCTGCAGGCAATTATGCGGCCTCGTTTTATCCTACCGAGAAAGCTAAAGCCGCTGGTTTTGACCAAGTACTTTGGACGGATATTACAAATAATTTTTCGCTTGAAGAATTAGGTAGTGCTAATTTTTTCTACGTAAAAAATAATGAGATATATACTCCAGCTTTACACGATAGTATTCTAAAAGGGATCACTAGAAATACGCTTATCCAGATAGCAAGGGCTAAAGGAATAAATGTGAATGAAGTGGAAATTAGTGCAGATCAATTTGTTCTAGATTTAGAAGCAGGTGTGGTTCAGTGTATGTTTGCTACTGGCACAGCCGCGGCTGTGACTTATGTAGATGGAGTCACTATAGATGATGTGAAGTATGATGTCTCTAGTCCTAATTTTAATATGATAAATCAGCTTACGGACGATTTAGATGGTTATAAGCTTTTAAAATCAGAAGATACGCAGGGGTGGAACGCAGTAGTTTAGGGCAAATTATCGATTGCCATCCCAAAACGGGAAGATAATCATTGTTTTAGATGAATATAAAACAGAGATTAATTGGATATAAGTAATTGATACTTTTTATGTTAATAAAAAATAGTTGTTTAGGGAGTTAGCTTAAAATAGCCCAATTCTATAAATTGGACAGTTCGCACTGTAAATGAGACAAATAATGGTAACTGTTTTTGTTAAGTAACTGATAATGAGATTTTTTAAAGTAGGCATGGTCTTGGCTAATAGTAAGACGTATCGCATGATACACATGGTTAATAATTTTCATCATAAGTAGTAGTTTAGTATTTTATCTTTGAAATTCAAGTCCCTATCTATATGGTAGGGACTTTTTTGCGTTAAAATTTTTAACTTCGTGACTTGAATAAAATTCGATACATATTGCTTTTGGGTATATCACTTGGCACAGGTTTTTTTTCTTCGTCTGCCTTTGCTCAATTGTATTCACTTACTTCAGTCGAGTTTTTTATCTATTTTGATTCTGATAGTTATAGTGTAAACGATGATCAGCAGAAATTACTGAATGGTAAGATTTTGGAGATAGGAGGTACCAATATAAAAGAGATCTATGTAGAAGGACATACAGATAGCTTTGCTACTGAAGAATACAATGCTGTACTGGCTCAGAATAGAGCTGTGAGTACCGTGTCTGCCCTAGAGCAAATGGGTGTTCCCTCTAGATTTATAAAAATGGAGAGTTTTGGTGAGTCGCAACTAATCTCCGAAGACCAAAAGAGTAATAGACGGGCCAAGGTGTTCTTTGTCTATGAAACGGACAATAAGACAACTCTTAATCCACCTAAATTTATCGTAATCAAAACTATAGACAAGAGAACTAAGAAGGCAATAAATGCTACGCTTGGGTTTGACTATAAAGACCAAGAAATGCGATTTAGTAGAAGTGGGAAATCTGGAGTTTCTAGTGCTTTTAATATGCTAAGCGAAGAATTAATAGTATCCGCAGAAGCACCGAATTACCTAAGTAGCTACATTACTGTACCCTCTTCTGATATAGAAAAACCGGTAGATACTCTAGTTTATACGCTAGAGCTAGAGAAGGTACAAATTACAGGGAAGTTTACTTTTCAAAATATATATTTCTTTACAGATTCAGATGAGATACGGCCAGAGAGCACCCCTGAGCTTCATAAGTTATTGGCAGTGCTGCAAAGGCAGAAAGATGCTTACATAGAGATACAAGGGCATATGAACTACCCTATGGATAGACCTATGAATAGTATCCAAAATAGATATAACCTTGAGCTTAGTTTTAAACGTGCAAAAGCTATAAATGACTATTTAGTAGTGAGTGGAGTAAAGCAGGAAAGACTAACCTACAAGGGAATGGCTAATACCCGAATGAAATTTAAACTACCGGCAAGCAGACAAGAAGAAGATCAAAATAAAAGGGTAGAAATTTATACGCTAAAGAAGATTTAGTTATTCAAGTCCCACCTTAGATTTATACGTAAGCTTCTCGGCATAAGGGGATAGCCAGGAGAACTATAGTATGAATTGCCCATTAAACCTTGCTGCACATGAAAAAACTCTATGCCGAAGCAAAAGCTTTTTACTCTAGCATTAGTATATAGATTTATTGGGGGATAGCTACTAAAGTTCTGACTGCCATTATGCCACTGTCTGGTATATGGATTATAGGTTGGGCTTTTAAAATCGCTAAACCAAAAGGTCTGTGCTCCAAGTTGAACTCTCAAATTTTTATTAAATAATCTGAATTGCGTATATATATTTCCAAAAGCACTGGTATTGGGTCTCGGAAGTACTTGTTGGTTGCTAGAGTTTTGCAGTACCAGCTTAATGTCAGTACCAAAGTGAGGTTTCTTGACTGTATAGGTTACTTGTGTTTTGAGCAAAGTGACAAAGTCATTAAACTGTTCTATACTATTAGTGCCAGAGTAGTAGATAAGGCCATTGCTCGTCTCAGCTACTATCCATCCGCTTATGGTTTGGTCTTTTAGCTTAATGCTTGCGTCCCCAAAAAGTTGGTTTACACTTACTTTACTATAGCTATTACTCCATTGTACTGCAGTGCTGAATAATGTATTTTCTAGAAAATTGGGCTCTACCAACTGAGACAATACGCCTGCTTGCACATTAAACTGCTTGTATCTGGTAGATGCTCGTCCTTTTATATGGTAGTCTCCCAGATTATACCCAAGTACACCAAATCTAGCTTCTGCGTTTATCGCAAATTGTTTTATCGATAGTCTTCCTTTGCCGTTTAAATATACATTATTAAAAGCATCTGTTACTCCGTTCATATATATTCTATTGTATGCATGAGTAACACTGGCAGCAAGTGTCAATGGTTTTAGGGTTATTAAAATTCCACCTTCATTACTGAAGGTTCTATGGTATATAGAATCTTTAAAAGCGGCTAGATTTACACCATAATTGTTAGAATCTGGTAAGTTATCTTCATACTCGACTCTTCTATTATCTAGCTCTGTATTGAGGTAAAATTGGCTTTTAAATTGGGATAAGCTATTGTCTTTGGTGCTATCTGTAGACTTGCCTCCTGGGCGATAAAATTGACTTATTTTGAAAGTGTTTTGAGCTAAGATGCCATATGCTCCTACAAAGCTCGCTTCATTGTTATCTATTTTGTCTCTACCGCTTAGTAGGTTAAATAAGCTATCAGAAACAAAGCCTCCTGTCTCTATGTTTTTTGACTTGTTCCAGACATAGCTTGTTACTATCTCATACTTACGATTGTCGGTGTAGTAGCCAGTATAAAACTTAGTATTAAAGAGGCTCCTCATTCGGACTCTACTTACGTTTGTAACGTTGGAGTAGTATAAGCTCTGATTTTTTATTCTCCTATAGTTTAGCCCAAATGTCAACCTATCTGAAATCTGCTGAGCGTGCGTTACCTCTATGTTGATCATTTCATTAGGTCCTTGCGAGTAGCTTAATCTAGTGAACGGTCGTTTGGTTTGATAGAGATGTATCTTCTCGTCATAGAAGTAAGGTGCCATATGACTTAACCCAAGATTCAAGTTAAGGTCGTTTTCATTAGTCTCGTCTAATCGAAGAATAGGAGATGCTTCGAGTCCTAAATCTATGGCAGGAGATAGTCTACCATATGCAGGGTAGTAGTCATAAAATCTATTGAGTCCCGTATCTACAGCACTAGAGTCTAAAGTTAAAAATAGAATATCTTCTACTTCTATGCGGTCCACCTCTAAAGGCTTATATGTATGAGTTTCGCTAGTATCGAGAATTTGAGACTGTGCTGCAAAAGCCGAAATAATACAAAGAAGTAAAGACGCTAGTCGTTGATTCATGTATACCTACTTGGTGGTAATAAAGTAAAGCTCTTTAGCTGTATTTCCTACTAGGTCGGTAGCTTGTATGTATATCTCGTAGCGAGTGCTATCAGTAGTTGGGATTATAAATTCACTTTGATAAGTGTATGTACTATCGCCAGATAAGGTTTCTTTAAAATTGATGCCTGAGAATGAAGGATCTGTAGGTTGCAGATCAAATTCCACCTCACTTAGCTCATAGTCATCTTTGAACTCTATGTGAATAGCAATTTTGGATTCGCCTATGTACACTGTATCTTCTGATGGAGATACTATGGTAATTACAGGGTCGTCTCCATCTACATATGAATCGTAGACAGGGATATTAAATTCGTCCTTGCACCCTAGAAGTGTTACAAGAGCTAATGCAAATACAATTAATTTGTGCATACTGCAAATAACATAAATAAATGGCAGACTATCTTTGCACCNNAATGGTAGAATCGGTAGATTTTCTGATAGTAGGTGGAGGCATCTCTGGGCGTTTGCTTCAACTAGAATTGTCCAATAGAAATGAAAGTACGCTAGTCATAGATTTGCCAGAAAACAACCGCAGTACTAAGGTAGCCGCAGGTCTTGCAAATCCATTAGTAGGTAAATTTTTTACTATTGGGTGGCGAGCT
>DNBZ01000354.1:0-6646 GCA_003484585.1 Bacteroidota bacterium
GAGTTTAGCAATTATCAGACGTATGAAACAGGAACTGTAGGCGTAGCCTCTGCGGGCAAAGACACCGAAGGAGTACAGTTTTTCATCACCCACTGCCCTACTCCACATCTTGATGGTAGATATAGCATATTTGCCAGAGTAGTGAGTGGTATGGATGTGGTACAGAAAATAGAAGTTGGGGATAAAATGATACGTGTGACCAGGAAGTAAGCACCTTTTTTGCTCATCCTTCGGTACTTTCGCTAAAAAGCGAAAACTCAGGATGACAAAAAGACACCAAGTAAGTCCATGGCAAGTGGTCATTCTGAGAGTTCCTTATGCAATGAAATGGAATAAAAAAATGTACTGAAGGCAGAACAACATTCCACTACATTTGTTCCACTATTAAATGCTTCTCAAACTCGCTTGGCGAAATATATTTAGAAATAAACGTAGAAGTTTAATCACCACATCTTCCATCATTTTCGCTGTACTTTTTGCTGTATTTATGCGGAGCCTACAGTTTGGTGCATATGGCAATATGCTCGATAATATAGTGGGCAGCTATATGGGCTACATACAGGTACACAACAAAGGATTTTGGGAAGAAAAAACCATAGACAATAGCTTCTCTGTAGAAGAGATAGAGCACCTTACCTCCTCAGAAAACATCACCTACCTGAGCCCGAGAATAGAGGGATTTGCCTTAGCCTCTTTTAAAGATGAATCTAAACCTGTAGCTCTGCTAGGACTAGATGCTGCCACCGAAAAAGAACATATAAACTTAGACGAAAAAGTAGTGGAAGGCCACTATTTCTCAGCAGAACACAAAGGCCTGCTAGTAGGCAAAGGTCTGCGAGATATAATGAAACTAAAGCTAGGTGATACTCTTGTATTTCTAGGCCAAGGATACCAAGGCTCTATGGCCAGCGGGTTATATCCTATAGTGGGGTTCATAGACCTAAAAACTCCTGAACTGAATAAGCGAACAGTGATTATGAATCTAGATCATGCTCAGGAGCTCTTTGCTCTACCGGGCCTAGTCACTACTGCTCTAGTAGGCATAGATGGGGATGACTGGCAAGGAGCTCAGCAAGAAGTAATAGCAGCAATAGATACCAATGCTCTAGAGGTAATGAACTGGCAAGAAATGCTCCCTGAACTCCAGCAACTAATTAGTGTAGATAAGGCAGGAGGCACATTTGTACTCATGATTTTGTACAGTATTATCACCTTTAGTCTTTTTGGCACAGTGCTAATGCTTACCGAGGAGCGTAGCTTTGAGTTCGGGGTATTAGTAGCTATAGGAATGGGGAAGAATAAAATCATACAAGTGGCCATTCTTGAGACTATACTGATGGCCATAGCAGGAGTGATTGCTGGTCTAGTTCTGGCTTTCCCTATTGTGCTCTACTTTAATATTAATCCTATAAACCTCAGTGGACAGATGCAGGAAGTAGTAGAGAAATTTGGCTTTGAAGCCTTGATACCCACTTCCCTAGACCCTAGCATCGCACTCACACATTCAGGTATTATCTTCTTGATAGTATTAGTAGTAAACCTCTACACGATTTTTAAAATCAAAAGCTTAAACCCTACAACTGCTATGCGAAAATGATTTTTAAAATAGCCTTTAAAAACATCTGGAGAAACAAGCTCCGCAGCTGGACCGTAATCATAGCCATAGCACTCGGTATTTTTGGTGGACTGGCAGTGATAAGTACCGCCACAGGACTTAGCGATATGAGACAGCGTAATGCAATAAAAACCTACGTGAGTCACGTCCAAATACACGATAGTAATTACCTAAAATACAGCGGATTAAAAGATCTTATAGCTTCTGAAGAAAAAGTAATGTCCTACATACAAGAAAGTGATCAGGTAGAAGGTGTAAGTGCAAGACTGAGGATAGAGAGTTTTATACAAAGTGCAGGAGGCACAAGTGGTGTAGTGCTCAATGGTATAGACCCAGAAGCAGAGAAACAAGTAACCAACATAGCAGAGATGCTCCAAGAGGGAAACTACCTAGCTGATTTCAAGAGAAAACCACCGATACTGATAAGCAAGAAGCTATCTACAAAGCTTAATGCAAAGATAAAGACGACCATACAATGCTCATTTACAGACATTAATGGACAACCCGCCACTGGGGTATTTAAGGTAGTAGACATATTCACTACGAGTAACTCTATGTATGACGAAATGAATGCCTTTGTACGCTTAGAAGATCTGCAAAGTATTAGTAGATTATATGGCAGCCACGAAATAGCTCTCACGCTCAAAGATGAGGAACTGGTGGAGCAGTACAGAGAAGAATTAATGGCTAAGTTTCCGGGACTGCACATAGCTAGCTGGCGTGGCATAGCACCAGAGCTGGGTTATGCAGACAAGATGATGGATTTGGTAATGACCATATTCCTCGTAATCATTATGCTAGCTCTCGCTTTCGGTATAGTAAATACTATGCTCATGGCAGTATTAGAACGCAAGAAAGAACTTGGGATGCTCATCTCCGTAGGCATGAATAAACGAAAAGTCTTTTGGATGATCGTATGGGAATCCATATTTTTAGCTCTCATAGCTGGACCACTTGGCATAGTCACTTCCTATCTGGCTATTCAGTTTTTTGGTAAATATGGAATAGACCTCAGTTTTGCTGCAGCAGGACTTCGTAGTGTAGGACTAGAAAGCATCATTTACCCTACCATAGATTCCTACTACTATATAGTAATAAGTGTGCTTGTGATTATTACGGCGATACTCTCGTGTATTTATCCCGCACTCAAAGCACTAAAGTTGAACCCCGCAGAGACATTGAGAACGGCATGAGTTTATTCGGTCTTCGATACATTTTCCTCCTTTCGTCAGAAAATACTCAGACTGACAAAGTAAACTACTTCCTAACTTCTAAAATAAAATGATAAAAGTAACCGACATACATAAAACCTACGATGATGGCAAAGTGCAGGTACACGCTCTCAGAGGAGTAGATGTAGAAATAAAGGAAGGTGAATTCACAGCTATAGTAGGTCCTAGTGGCAGTGGCAAAACCACACTACTGAATGTGATAGGTGGACTAGACACTCCTACCCAAGGTAGCGTATCTGTGAGCGGTATAGATATAGCCAAACTATCAGAAAATGAACTTATTGACTTTAGACTAAATCATATCGGATTCGTATTCCAAAGCTATAATCTTATCCCTGTACTCACTGCTAAGGAAAATGTAGAGTTTCTAATGCTACTACAAAAAAGGGATGAAGCAGAGCGAAATGAACGGACCACTAAACTACTAAAAGCAGTAGGCCTAGAAGACCAAATAAATAAAAAACCCAACGAAATGAGTGGTGGGCAGCAGCAGCGTGTAGCAGTAGCTCGTGCACTAGCCAGCAAGCCAGACTTTGTGCTAGCAGATGAGCCTACGGCCAACTTAGATAGTAAATCCACTGCAAATCTTCTGGATATTATGCTCAAGCTAAACGAAGAAGAGAATATCACTTTTGTATTTAGCACGCACGATCAGCGAGTGATAGATCGAGCTAAGCGAGTGATAACCGTGGAGGATGGAAAAATTCTGAGTGATGTAACTAAATAGACCTTAGTTCGCTTTGGTAAATAGCATACTTATAAAGCTAGGTAGCCAAGACACCGCATTATATATAACGAATACTACAAGTGCTAAAGCTACAGTCAGTTTTACTTGCATAAGCCAAAGAGCTTGAGGGAAATAAAACTGAAGCACCATGGCCCTGTAGATAGACTTTTAATTAAATAGAATATTAAGTCAAAAGTATGACCCAAATAAAATCATAGTCTCTACCAATAATTTCTAACTTTGTCCGTTAGATACCTGTATGAGAAAATTGCCAATTATTTTTCTTCTGTGCCTACAGTTCGGTGCTTTTGCACAGATAGGGGGCACGAGTGCTTTCACCTTTGCTCTTATAGAAAATAGTGCACGACATACTGCACTAGGTGGCGTGAGTATCACAAACACGGATGATGACCCTTCTGCTGGTTTCCAAAATCCAGCATTGATTAATCAAGGGATGCACAATACAGCGTCGCTTTCCTACGCCAATCAAGTCGCAGATCTAAACTATGGCTTTGGTAGCTACAGCAGATCTTGGGACACGGCTAGTTCATTCTTATTTAGCATAGGATATTATGACTATGGCACATTTATTAGAACCAATGATGCCGGAGATATTTTAGGCGAGTTCACTGCAGCGGATTATAATTTCCAAGTAGGATACAGCAAAAAATATACAGATAGGATTACTCTAGGAGTAAATGGGAAGTTCCTTTATTCTGTATACGAAGCTTACGTGAGTACGGCAGGAGCTATAGATTTAGGTGCTGCGTATACTGACGAGGATAATCTATTTACTGCGGGCTTACTCATAAAAAACATGGGATATCAATTCATAAGATATGATGACAATAGCCCAAGAGAGCCACTTCCCTTTGACGTGCAAGCAAGTATAAGCAAGAAACTAGCTCACAACCCACTTCGCTTTAGTCTTACCTTGCATAATCTGCATAGATGGAATAACTCCTATGTGAATGTAAATGCTCGTAATAAGGAGATAGACTTAGAATCGGGCACCGTTAAGAATCAAGAATTACCCTTTGCTGAGAAAGCAATGAGGCACGTTATATTTAATACGGAACTAGTATTCTCAGATAATTTTCAGATAAGAACAGGATATAACCATCAACGTAGAGCAGAACTTGGCCCTGAGAATAGAAGGGCACTTACAGGATTTAGCTGGGGTCTTTCCATAGGTGTTAAAAAACTAAAAATCAGTTATGGTAGTGCTGGATACTTTCCTGGCATAGCATCAAACTACTTTTCGGTAAGCAGAGATTTAAGTAGCTTTAGAAAATCTAAGTCAAAATCCAAGTATAAAAGCATGGGGAACCCAGATTTTTAAGCTAAAAACAATCAGCAAATAGGCTCATTCATCAAGATATTATTCAATCCTCTTTCAAAATCAAAAATTTCATTTAAGTTTGACCAACGTTGAGCAACAAAATCACCATAGCAATAGATGGACAATCAAGCTGCGGCAAAGGCACTTTAGCTAAGAACCTAGCCAAGGAACTAGACTATATATTTATAGACAGTGGTGCTATGTATAGAGCTGTGACTCTATATCTAATGAGAGAAAACATCTCTCTGCGAGAAGTGTCAGAAGACCCTGCACTCTTAGGAAATATCAAAATTACCTTTCATTTCGACCCAGAAAGATGCTACTACGAAACCTATCTCAATGGAGAAAACGTAGAAAATGAAATAAGATCTATGGAAGTAGCTCGCAAGGTCAGTCCTGTAAGTGCGATACAAGAAATTCGCACATTTCTTGTAGCACAACAGCAAACTATGGGCAAAGACAAAGGAGTAGTAATGGATGGTCGTGATATAGGAACTGTAGTTTTTCCGGAAGCTGAGCTCAAAATATTTATGACAGCCAGTCCTGAAATACGTGCAAAACGTAGATATGAAGAACTGCATAAAAAAGGCATACACGTAAACTACCAAGAGGTATTGCATAACATTATAGAACGAGACCATATAGATAGTACAAGAGACGCTAGCCCTCTAGCTAAGGCAGAAGATGCTATCACCTTAGATAACTCTGCTATGTCAAAAGACGAACAAGCACGCTTATCTCTTTCTTGGGCTCGTGGCGTAATAGAATCTCTTGCTACGCACTAGGCTATATCAATACTTACAGGTAAGTCTTGTAGTATATTTACTCATTTACATATTCTTTCTTTTTTTTAATCTGCATCTTATGCCATTGGCTTGGATAGACGAGATATATGGCATAGAACCCGCCATCAACTTCTTACATGGCAACGGGTACACTTCTAAAATATGGCCCCATGAAGGAGTAGAAAAACAATTTTTAGCGTACTTACCTCTCCAAGGTTGGCTGCATATACTCACCCAATATCTTTTAGGTTTCTCTATCTATATGGTAAGATTTCCCTATGCTATATATTTACTTTTAGGAGGATTATTCCTATATAAAGCACTTAAAAAAACACACATAAATACTCTCGTTTCTCTATTCATTATCATTTTGGTACTAAACGAAAAGTCCTTATTCGAAACTACCCGAGGCATACGTGTGGAGCCCATTACATTCTTACTTCTCAGCATTTCTGTTTACGGATTTTCCACCAAAAAAATACACATAGTGGCCTTAGCCTCTTCTCTCATGATAGTGCTACATCCATACGTTTGGCCTGCTGCTGGAGTATTCTTATTCGCCTGTTTTTACTTTTGGAATAAAACTACAATACATCCGGTATTGCGTTTTATAAAACCAAATATCCTCTGGTTAATGCCCGTAAGCATTTTGGTATTTTTCTTATTTTTTATTCATTTCGACATAGAATTACTCTACTCTCAGTTTGTAAATCAAGCAGAGCGACATACTAGTTTTGGAGGTATCTCTTCCCGATTTTACAATCACTTTATAAGAAGATTTTGGCCATACTATATCACTCAGCCGTACGTTCCGTTGCTCGTATACTTTGCTTTAGGATACTCTATTTATAAAGCAGTGAAGATGGAATGGAACCCCGCTGTAATAGCAATATTGCTTACTCACGTGGTTTGGTTTGCTATACTCGGGCCCATGCACAGATACGA